>JAUZQI010000145.1 GCA_030951095.1 Mariprofundus sp.
ACGTAGGCTGAGCCAGCAGATTTACAGTCTGCCCCCTTTAGCCACTCGGGAACCTCTCCGTACACGCCTTCACAAGTCTGACCTTACAGGTCAACCCAAAAGGGCGCGCGATACTGCATATTTGCTGCGCACTGTCAAGTAATGCAGCAAAAATGACTAACAACTGGAGCCGGCAACAGGATTCGAACCCGTGGCCTGCTGATTACAAATCAGCTGCTCTACCAACTGAGCTATGCCGGCAAGGGTGGCGCATCATACCGAGCAGACAACTGAACTCAAGCATGAATTCGGGATACCCTGAAAAAGCCAGAGTGTCCGAGCAACTGACGGATATGCGCATGAATCAACTTCGTCAGCTCTTGATCTTATGAGCTTCTCTGGAAACATTTCTTTTACCCGCACAGCAGCCAGCCGGTGCTTGCACTGCAACAGGTTGCTCAGTCAAAATCTGCTCACTTTACTTAAGGAAGCGCTGATCAAACCATGGTTCGCGATCCTGCATGTGTAATGAACGATTTCTTCGTTAAAGATTTGAGCCATAGCGGTGCTATGACTTGCAATCTTTGCCTTGAACTCATCCATTTCCCATTGCGGTCTCATCAAACCTGATTTAATCAGCGCTTCTTCTCTAACTCACAGACGGGGTAATACCACAGCCGGAACCAACGCTGAGACATCTCCGCCCATGCTGGATATTTCACGAATAAATCGGGAGGAAACAAATGTATAATCTTCTCGGGCCATGACAAAGACTGTTTCAATCTGCGCATCCAGTCGGCGATTCATAGTCGCCATCTGAAATTCATATTCGAAATCCGAAGCTGCTCGCAAACCTCGTAATATTGCTGTCGCATGGTACTGGTGGGCCAAGTCAACCAAAAGCCCGGAAAATCGCGCCACTTCGATTTTCGTCTCTGAAACAAATGTTTCACGCACCATGGAAAACCGAGTCTCGGCATCAAATAACGGCCCCTTGTTTGGGTTGTCCGCAACACCAACAACGATACGGTCGAATAACTTCAACCCCCTGGTCACTACATCCACGTGCCCCAGCGTAACCGGATCAAATGTGCCAGGATAAATAGCAGTTCGTTTCATCGATCTTCCCTCTCATAAGATATAAAGGATGCTCTGAAAAACTCAGCGTATCCGCGCAGTCCATGAATGGGCCGCCAAAAAAGTGCATGGAGATACTTATTCAGCGTTTCCATCAAGCATCCTAGGGAAGCGCTGATCAAACCAGATTTAATCAGCACTTTCCTAGCCACGCCAAAGCCCATGTTCACTGATAATACCGCTCAAATTGGCATTCGGGGTCACATCAAACGCCGGGTTGTTGGCCGGCACTCCCGGTGCTGCAACACGAACATGCTGAAGCCGACCTGCCCCATCCAGGCCATCCATGTACAGCACTTCATCATCGTCACGCTGCTCAATCGGAATATCCCCTCCGCTCGGACAGCCTTTATCAAAGCTGGAGCATGGTGCGGCTACGTACATCGGAATCCCATGTTCTCTAGCCGCTAATGACAAAGCATACGTGCCGATTTTATTGGCCACATCGCCATTGGCCGCAATGCGATCCGCCCCGACAACAATGGCATCAACCTTCCCATTCGCCATCATCCAGGCAGCTGCTCCATCTGCCTGAATGCGACAACCGATGCCCTCCTGAGAAAGCTCCCATGCAGTCAAACGGGCACCCTGCAGCCTTGGCCTGGTTTCATCCACCCATACAAATGGTTTTTCACCCGCCTGCACCAAATGATAAATGCCGGATGTTGCTGTTCCCCAGTCAACTGCAGCCAGCCAGCCAGCATTGCAGTGAGTAAGGATTCTACGCTCCCCTACGGCAAGCAATTCAGCCATATACCCACCCATGCGCCGGTTAGCCTCTACCTCTGAGTCCGCATAACCTTGAGCACATTCAATCATTTGACTGGTTGTTGGGTATGTTTCTGCACATCTCTTCATCATATCACAGGCATGAAACAGATTAACTGCCGTTGGTCTCGTCCCTCGAAAGCGCGGCAACCAATGATCAAAGAATTGTTCCTTATCTTTTTTCCAGGCCAACGCCAAGCCATAAGCTGCTGTGGCGCCAATACTTGGTGCACCTCGAACCTGCATTGACTCGATTGCTACTGCCGCATCTTCCGGATGATTACTAACCAGCTGCTCAAATCGGTGCGGCAAAAGCCGTTGATCAATCCACTGCATTCCGTCGGACTCAACATGCCAGTTCACAGCCCTGAAATGAAAGCCATTCACTCGCATGCATATATCCTGTTATGAAATAACCACATGACTATATGTTTATAAATAGAGCCACTTGCAAAAGTCTGAGTGGGTGAATTGCAATCCCACTTCGAGTGAATTTTTGGAATGGAATGAGGAGCATGGTGATGCCATTCTCCGAAATGCCAGTTCGGAAATGCGCCGGAGTGGGAAAGTAAATCGCCGTTCACGACTTTTGCAAGTGGCTCAATAGTTTATTTATCAAAATCTAGTTTCTCAGCTTGCGCAGGACACCATCAAGCTCCGCAGCTTGTGTATAGCGAATACGCATTTCACCAGAGCCATTTCTTTTACAAATAATATCCACATGCAGGCCAAGTTTACGGGTCAACTCATCCTGCAAAGCCTCTACATCGGCATCCACTTCCTTATTCGTTTTTTCCGATGGCTCTTTGGCTGCTTTTTTAGCCTCCCGTTCCATTTGTCGAGCACTCCATCCATGCTCGACACAGTGACGCGCAAGGCGCTCTCCAACGGGCGCCGGAAGATTCACCAACGGGCGAGCCTGGCCCATGCTAAGCTCCCGTTTTTCAAGCAATTCTTTAATGGGGTCAGAGAGCTGAAGCAGGCGAATGAGATTGCTGACCTGAACCCGGGAAACCCCGATTTTCTCCGCGATTTGCTGTTGGGTACAGCCGAATTCATCCATCATTCGGCGGTAAGCCCGCCCTGATTCAACAGCGGTCAAATCATCTCGTTGTTCATTTTCTATAATTGCCAGTTCTAGTGCTTGTAAATCATTAACGTTTCGAATGACCGCAGGGATTTCTGTTAACCCGGCAGCCTGAGATGCACGCCAGCGCCTCTCTCCGGCAATCAGCTCATAGCCATCGCCCAGTGGCCGTAGTAAAACAGGCATCAAAACACCATCTTTTCGAATCGAGCCCGTCAAAGCCTCCAATTGTTCATTCGAAAAACGGGTTCTTGGCTGATAACTGTTAGGGCTAATTTTTGATATAGGAATTTGCGTTGTCTGCCGCATCACTTCCGGAGTCGGCATATCTCCCAACAAAGCATTCAAGCCGCGGCCCAGTCCACGATTTTTTGCTACTGCCATAATTTCCTCCTACTGATGGATCGTAATAATACCGTTCAATGCCTTCTGGCTATCTGGAAAGGAAGATTTCTTACGCTTCCCTCCTAAAACTTTCCTTATAAATTAATAACTTACGAATAAATTGTTAACTTTTTCCATATTCGTAGGCACATAAGCCCCCACTACACCTTTCTGCGATGCATGAACTCCCTGGCGACCGATAAATATGCCTGTGCCCCTTTTGATCGCACATCGTGATACATCACCGGTATGCCATAACTCGGTGCCTCAGACAGTCGCACGTTTCTCGGTATAATTTGTTCATAAACCTGCGAACCAAAATATGCACGGACATCCTGCTCTACCTGGGCTGACAAATTATTGCGCCGATCCACCATGGTCAGCAAAATGCCTTCCATCGTCAAATCCGGATTTAGCGCCCCTCGAACACGTCGGATAGAATCCATTAACTGCGCCAGCCCTTCCATAGCATAAAACTCCGTCTGCAAAGTAACCATCACATGGTCCGATGCGGTCAGGGCATTGACAGTCAATAAACTCAATGCCGGAGGGCAATCAATAAATACGTAATCAAAGCATTCGCCCTGATACGCTGAAAAAGACTGATGCAAGCGCAGTTCACGCCCCATTTCATTTACCAGCTCCACCTCTGCCCCCGACAAGTCCACACTGGCCGGCAGTAAAAACAAACGGTCGCAATCTGTCTGAACAAAACTATCAGCTAGCGAACTATCACCCATCAATACGTCATAGGTTCCATAAGTCACCTGTTGCTGATCTACCCCAAGCCCTGAGGTTGAATTCCCCTGAGGATCAAGATCAATCAACAGAACGCGTTGATCCAGCGCCGCCAGAGAAGCGGCAAGATTAATACTCGTTGTTGTTTTACCAACCCCTCCCTTCTGATTAGCTATTGCTGTCACAGGACCAAACCCCTGATGTTTCACGTGAAACCTCCCGTTAAATAATCATCATCTGTGCTGATAACAACGAACACACTGAATATTTTCTTCCGAATCATCCAGACAAACCGAATGTTCCCCCAACATCGTCCAGCCATCGGCTTGAACCGAGCGGTGAGATCTAGGCACTGGCAACACGGCAATGGCTCCAGGGGCTACATGGCGCCCGCACATATCAAGCAATCTGGCCTCATCGGCCACAGCTCGGGCAACACATATATCCACATGTAACGATGGCAATGCATTGATATCTGCATCATAAACCTCTGCAGTCAACCCCAGTGTTCTGATAATATGCCTGAGAAATTCGGCACGTTTCTTCCTTCTTTCCACCAATACTCCGGTTAATCCCTGCTTGGCAATAAGCAGTGGAATTCCAGGCACGCCCATACCACTGCCAACATCCAGCAACCGGCCTTGATCCGGCACCCAACTGGATAATGCCAGCGACGGCATAATAAACCGGGTATTGAATATATCTGCATCAGAAATCGAAGTTAAATTTAAGGCCTTTCTAAACTTCAAAACCTCAGAAACGAATGCCTTACATAAATCAGCCTGCATGTTTTTTCCTCAAATGCAGCAATAGTGTGGTCAATGAAGCTGGCGTCACCCCTGAGACACGAGACGCTTGCCCCAGTGTCGCCGGCTGTACACTGTCCAACCGCTGCCTGCACTCAATACTAAGCCCTTTCACTTTCGAATAATCAAATGAAGTTGGAATACATTCTGATTCCATCTTCTTGAACCGTTCAACTTCATTAAGTTGCTTATCCAGGTAGCCATCATAATGCAGTAGCGCCAACAAAGAATTCATATCCCGAGGATTCAATTCAATATTCATATCCAATAATATTACGGCCTTCATGGCATCGACATCACTACGGTGGGTATAAGCAACCATACTTAATGCTTGCGCTGGAGCTGGTAAATTCAAGCCTTCCAACCGGCTTCTCCAAACCTTGCCCGTACCAATTATCGTCTCCTGTGCTAGCTTAAAACCACGCTCAAGACGTGATTGCCTTAGTTCAAACGCTTTCTTTCTCTCGCCACTGTACAAGCCTAATCGAATAGCTAAATCCCCTAGCCTCACATCCGCATTATCCTCCCGCAATTGCAGACGAAACTCTGCTCGTGAGGTAAACATCCGGTATGGCTCCGTGACACCTTTCGTAACCAGATCATCCACCATCACACCCAAATAAGCCTCTGATCGATTTGGCACCCATGATTCCAGACCAATAGCACTGGCTGCCGCATTGATGCCGGCCAACAGCCCCTGAGCAGCCGCTTCCTCGTAACCGGTTGTCCCGTTTATTTGACCAGCATGGAACAGCCCTTTGATTTTCTTGGTTTCTAGTGTTGGCTTCAATTCGTTCGGATCCACATAATCATATTCAATCGCATAGCCCGGGCGAATAATGACCGCGTTCTCCAAACCATGAATAGACCTGATGAATTTCCACTGAACATCAATTGGCAAAGATGTTGAAATACCGTTTGGATAAATTTCATGATGATCGCGTCCCTCAGGCTCTAGAAAAATCTGGTGGCTTGTTTTATCCGAAAAGCGAACTACTTTATCTTCGATGCTGGGACAATAGCGCGGCCCAGCTCCAGTAATTTTCCCTGAATACATTGGCGACCGGCCCATATTAGCGCGTATAATATCATGCCCCTGCTCACTGGTTCTGGTTATCGCACATGACATTTGATCCTGTATCACTTCTTCATGCAGGCAGGAAAATGGCATCACCTCCGTTTCTCCTGCCTGCATTTCAAGCATAGCCCAGTCAATAGTCTTTTTATCCAACCTGGGCGGTGTCCCTGTTTTCAATCTCCCCAGATTAAATTCACGTTGATACAGTTCATCAGTCAAACCAACTATAGGTGCATCTCCAGAACGGCCAGCAGGGATTGTTTTTTCTCCCACATGGATTAAACCACATAAAAAAGTCCCTGTTGTAAGAATCACGGTTGAGGCTCTGTGAGTAACACCAAACTCATCCTTTACACCAATCACGCAGTCACCTTTAAACAACAACTCCGATATTGTGCCCTGATGTAGCGATATATTGGCATGAGAATCCAGTAAATGCCGCATGACCATGTGATAAATACGCCGGTCACATTGTGCCCGGGTTGCCTGAACTGCAGGGCCTTTTCTGCGGTTCAAAACCCTGTACTGCAGCGCTGAACGATCGGCAGCAATCCCCATCAAACCTGAAAGGGCATCTACTTCATGCACCAAATGACCTTTGCCAATTCCACCAATGGCAGGATTACACGACATTTTTGCAATCGTATCTAAATTTTGTGTAATTAAACGAACCTGCGCGCCACGACTGGCAGCACTCCAGGCTGCTTCACAGCCAGCGTGACCGGCTCCAACAACAATAACATCGACAATATCAGGGTGTTTCACGTGAAACCATACTCCATTCTGGCACCAAACAGGCCAAAGGCAATAAAATGGGGAAGCTAAGGTTTGACTAAACGACTAGCAAATAAAAAGGGCGGCCAATGGCCGCCCTTTTAAAATTTATGCAACCTTACCCTCTGACAGTACGTCGTTTCTCCAATAAAGCATGCACTATTGGTGTAAGAATAAGCTCCATGGCCAATGAGAATTTAGAGGCCGGAACCACCAAAGTATTTCGACGCGACATAAATGAATCATGCAACATCGCTTGCAGCCATGGGAAATCAATACCCCACTTTTCAGGCTTGCGAATTCTGATGACCATCATGCTTTCATCTGGCGTCGGCACATCACGCGCAATAAAGGGATTCGATGTATCCACCAGTGGAACGCGCTGAAAGTTGATATCCGTATTGGTAAACTGCGGCGTAATGAAGTGAATATAATCATGCATACGGGAAAGGATATTGTCGACAACAGCTTCCTGTGAATACCCACGCATTGCCGTGTCGCGGTGAATCTTCTGAATCCACTCCAGATTCACTACCGGAACCACGCCCAGTAATAAATCAACATAAGGGCGAACTTCTTCAACGCCACCATGCAAACCTTCATAAAACAGTAAATCTGAATCCGCTCCTACTTCGCGCCAATCCGTAAATTTTCCGGCATCAACACCATAGATCTTGGCTTCCTCATCATCATGTACATAAGTACGGGCCATTCCTCGACCAGTACGCTGGTACGAATCAAACAACTCGGCGATTTTATCAAATAGGTTTGCATCGTCAGAAAAGTGGCTTAAGCGTTTTCCTGCCGCTTCAAATTCTATGGCTTTCGCTCGAAATTCCATGCGATCAAAGCGATGAAAGCAATCACCCTCGATAATTGCTGGCGTCACATGCTCACGCCTAAAAATATGCTCAAGAGCAGCCTTGGCTGTACTTGTACCAGCACCGGAAGAACCGGTAACAGAAATAACTGGATATTTTGCTGACATAAAATCTCCCAAAAACCTTTTTAAAACAGGGAATTACGTGATAAAAATCCTAGGAACGCCCCATCCCCTTTACGGATATATCCAAAAGGATGGACATTATGCCGCAAACCATGCCTACCTTTCAAGGAGAAAACAGGAATAACAGGAAGCAACAACATATATCTTTCTATTTTCCAATGCAGAACTCCGAAAAAACACGATCCAGAATATGCTCAATATCTCCAATGCCCAGGATACTGCCAAGCAGGCTCCATGCGCGGCGCCATTGCATGGCAGTAATGTCTAACTGTGCTTCTTGAAAAATTGTAAGAAGCCCGGCATCCAGGTGCGCTTTTGCATCCAGTAGAATTTTTCTATGGCGCTCACGAGTTACCAACAACCCTTCGTCAGCCAAAGGCATATCACCCAGCTGCCTCGCAAGTATATCAGACAATTGATCCAGACCCTCGCCATGTTTGACACTTACCGGAATAAAAGGTTCCGGACAAACCACATCAGTTAGATCAACTTTATTCATCAACAAAATATCTGCACTTTCAGGTGTCGTCCATGTCTCAACGTTGGAGGCATCGGCAATAAAAATGATAGCATCGGCCTGTTTGGCGGCAGCCTCTGCGCGAAGCACACCCTCCTGTTCAATCACATCCCCGGTGGATCGCAAGCCAGCCGTATCAGCAAGACGTACTGGAATGCCATGAACCTCGAAATCAATCTCTATCACATCTCGCGTAGTCCCGGGAATATTGCTGACAATAGCCCTGTCCGTACCTGCCAGCGCGTTTAGCAAGCTCGATTTTCCTACATTCGGCGCACCGATAATCGCCACCACAGCGCCATCAAACAGTCGCTCCCCCAAGGGGGCTGTACGCAACAGCTTTTCTATGGGTTGGATCACATCCTGTTGCATCCGTTCAGACAATTGTTCAAAAAAAAGGGAAGGGATTTCTTCTTCCGGAAAATCCAGGCTGGCTTCTATATGTGCAATAAGTCCTGTCAGCTGCTGCATCAATTCTTCAATATGCTGGCCAAATTCACCCTGTAGCTGACGCAGCGCCTGCTTTCCAGCCCGCACAGTCGCAGCATCAATACAGGCAGCTACAGCTTCAGCCTGAGATAATTCCATATTACCATTTTCAACAGCCCGCCGGGTAAACTCACCAGGTTCCGCTGGTCGGCAACCCAGTTCGTACAATCGCTTCAGCAGAGCACGAAGAAGCACCGGACTACCATGCCCCTGCAGCTCAACGACATCTTCTCCGGTATAAGAACCGGGGGCAGGAAAGAAAAGCGCCAATCCTTCGTCCAGAATCTCGCCTGTTTTATCCAGCCAACGCGTTAATGTGGCTGTTCTGGGGTTGATATGGTCAAGGGTCGTCACCCGCTTCATAAGATTCAAAGCTTGCGGGCCTGATATGCGCACGATTCCAACACCACCACGCCCAACCGGCGTAGCGATGGCGGCTATCGTTGAAATTGAATCTGACTGCTTAATCGACGTTTAACCGCTTCATTACCAGTCGTTGCTGGAGAATTGAGAGAACATTATTGACTACCCAGTACAGCACCAGGCCTGCCGGGAAAAACAGGAACAGTACGGTGAATATCGCGGGCAAAAACTGCATCAGTTTAGCCTGCATGGGGTCAGGTGGTTGTGGATTCAGTTTCTGCTGGATAAACATGGAAGCGCCCATAATGACTGGCAACACAAAATACGGATCCTGCACTGACATATCATGAATCCAGCCGATAAACGGCGCCTGACGCATTTCAATTGACATCAATAATACTTTATATAGTGCAAAAAACACAGGAATCTGAATCAGAATCGGTAAACACCCCCCCATCGGATTGACCTTGTGTTTCTTATACAGGCCCATCATTTCCTGACTCATACGTTGGCGATCATCACCATAGAGATCCTTAATTCGAGCCATTTCAGGTTGCAATTTGCGCATTCCAGCCATGGATTCATAAGATTTCTGCGTCGGATAGAAAAACAACAGTTTGATGCACAGCACCAGTATTATAATACACCAACCAAAATTACCAAGATATCCGTATAACCAACCCAGAAATGTATGCATGGGTTTGGAAATTGGCGCAAACCAGCCAAAATCAACGGAACGTTCCAATTCTGAGCCGGCAGTTTCCAGCACAGGAATCGATTTAGGGCCAATATAAAGCTGCGTATTAAACACAACATTCTTACTCTCAACCTTTCCGTCATCGATTAAACCAGCCTGATAGGATCTGCTATCACTTTTGAAGTAATAAGGATAATTCTTCTCAGGATTGGAAATAAGGGCAGCAATAAAGTAGCGATTCATTATCGCAGTCCAGCCACCCATGGATGCCATGCGTTCCGGACCTTTCTCATCCAGATCATCATAATCCGGTTCAATCAGCTTACCATTAAGCAGGGCAGTCGGGCCCATATGCTCATAAAATGTGTTCAGTTTTTTATCCGGATTGCGTTCTACCACCTGGCGATACATTTTCAGTCCGGCACCGTTGATGATTTTATCCGTGATTTCTATTTTATAACTGCCCGGTATCAGCTGGAACTGGCGTTGCCAGATTTGACCGCCATCAAGCGTGGCCTGCAAAGCAAGTGAAAATTTTCCCTGACTCACTACCGTAAACGGTGTACTTATTTTTGCGCCAATGATACCGGAGTTGGCATATACTGCGTGGCCGTTATCGTTCATAAACAGCGCATCTACATTGGCTGCACCCGGCTCGATCGACTGTTTGTAATTCAGCAGCGTCCCCTGAGTGATCCAGCCTTTATCATTCACCTTAAGCCTGATCACATCATTGCCCAGTATAAATATTTCACCTGTCTCGACACTGTCAGATGCAACTGATTCAGATTGGGAGGGAACAGAGGTAGCAGAACCTTGGGAAGAAAGTGCGGTCGCTTCAGGCATGGCGGGTGGCTGCGCATAGGTATCGTCAACCGGTGCCGCTTTCTGCTCAACGATGACAGAAGAATCTGCCTGCTGCTGTGGAACAGCTTCCTGCTGTTGTGGAAACAGCTCCTGCCAACCCAGCAACACAACCATCGACAATGCAAAAGCCAGCAGCATATTGCGTTGTTCCATATTCTTCTCCCTGAAATCGCTAATCGATTATCTAAGTTATTGATTTATATATTAATATTCATCTGTCATGAATTTATCATGGAACCGGATCATAACCACCTTTTGAAAACGGGTGGCAACGTAACAGACGTTTGGCACCAAGCCAAATACCGCGTAAAACACCGTGTCGCTGAATAGCCTCAGCCATATAGTGCGAACAGCTTGGCATATGAGCACAATGACTCGGAACAACAGGTGAAATAAACAGTTGGTAGAAACGAACCAGCGATGCAAAGAATTTTTTCATGACACTAAGATGTAACTCTACGGTGAATGGTGGCGATCGCCCGCATCAAATCATTGGCTGAGGATTGCATCTGGCTAGCGTTTTCGGCTGGAATAATCAGCATATCAACACCCACAGCATGACAACCGCTTGTTCGGAAAGTATTGCGTAATTGCCGTTTCAATCTATTTCTCTGCACAGCATTGCCATATTTTCTGGATACTGCCAAACCCAAACGACAATATGCAAGTTTATTTGTTCGGTAAATGATGCGCAGGCTTCCCACCCTGATTCTTTTACCTTTTCGTATCGAAGAAAAATCGGCTTTTGACCGTAAGCGGTACGATTTAGGAAATCGCAGATGCGATGAAATCAGGCTGACAGCCGTTTACGACCTTTGGTCCGGCGACGATTGATCACAGCACGACCTGATCGAGTGGCCATACGCGCACGAAAACCATGGCGGCGTGCTCGGCGAATTCGGCTTGGCTTATAGGTAAAGCTCATGGTTTATCTCCTGTTCCCAAGGTTGCTAAAAAGGGTCGCGCATAGTAAATACTAGCCTCGTTATGTCAAGAAAACATCTTAAACCCTTAGCAAGACTGGATGATAAGTATGATGCATGTACTATTCAGGCAATGGCAAGTATGAATAACGAATCAATCTGGCAACATGTTTCAGACTTACTGAAGGAGGAGCTTCCGGCATCCAGATTTGATGCCTGGATACGTTCGTTATCAGCACATTGTGATGGTCAGGAGCTTGTTATCAAGGTTCCCAGCCGGTTTTTCCTTGATGGCTTGAAAAACAACTACGGAGTGAAAATATCCAGCCTGATAAGGCAGGTTTCAGGAACAGATATGGTGGTGTCCTATCTGGTCGATCATTCGCTGGGCGAAGCGCTTGAAACTTCGCCACAAAAAACTACCGTTTCGCAGGCATCGCTGGTCGACGGTTTTATCGACCCCCGTTTTACGTTTGATAATTTTGTCGTGGGTTCCGGTAATGAATTCTGCCACGCTGCCTGTCGCGCTGTGGCAGACAAACCCGGTGAGATTTACAACCCTCTTTACCTCTACGGTGGTGTTGGTCTGGGTAAAACACATCTGATTAATGCTGTCGCCAATTCCCTGATCAGTTACAACCATATCCGTATTGCGTACCGAACCGGGGAGCGATTTACCAATGAACTCATCCAGGCTATCCGAAACGGATCCACCGATCAGTTTCGCAATCAGTATCGTCAGGTCGATGTCTTGATTATCGATGATATCCAGTTTATTGCCGGAAAAGATCGTACTCAGGAAGAGTTTTTTCATACCTTTAATGCCCTGTACGAAATTAAAAAACAGATTATTCTAACCTCGGACAGAAGCCCTCGTGAACTGACTAATCTTATGGAACGACTACGTTCCCGGTTTAACTGGGGGTTGGTTGCGGATATACAGGCTCCTGATCTGGAAACTCGATTGGCAATTCTGAGTAGTAAAGCCGAACTGGCGGGTATTATACTGGATGAAGATGTCGCCCATCTGCTGGCTTCCCGGATTACTAACAATGTACGGGAACTTGAAGGTGCTTTGACTCGCCTGACCGCCCACGCCACTCTGACAGGCCGCACTATCGATATTACATTTTCCCGCCATGTTTTGCGCGATTTATTGCATGAAGAAGTGCGAGCGATTTCCATTGTGGATATCCAGAAAAAGGTCGCTTCCTATTTTAATCTCAATATCAGAGAGATGACTTCCAGCAAACGTAGTAAAAATGTTGCTTATCCCCGTCAAATTGCTATGTATGCGAGCAAAGACCTGACAACCCAGTCCTTGCCTGAAATTGGTAGTCAGTTTGGTGGGCGAGACCATACCACTGTATTGCATGCTGTTCGAAAAATCAAAAAGATGCGTGAAGAATCGGATGATTTTGATGAAGAAATGAGCAGAATTATTGCATTGTTGAAACAATAATAAACAGAGTTTACAACATGTTCATAAGGGGCCTCATGGCCTGTGGATAATTTGAGTATAAAGTGATTGAACGATAAACTCAGCACCGTAATGTTCAGTTATCCACATATGATATACAGGGAGTAGTTGTCATTGTTCACATTTTTGTAACCCTATTAGGGTATAGAATTACAGGTAAATAAATGGTTATCCACACTATCCACAGCACCTATGATGATGACTATATTTTTTAAATAAAAGAGAAAGAGGAAGTCAGTATGAAAATAACATTGTCCAGAGCTTCTCTGTTGCAGGCCGTGCAGCGCTGCCAGAGCATTGTTGAGAAGCGTCATACCATTCCTATTCTGGCTAACTTATTACTCGAAGCTAAAGATGACAGGCTGTTGATAACAGCTACTGATTTGGAAGTGGGCCTGCATAGTCAGGCAGAAGCCCATGTTAAACAGGCAGGTTCAATCACTGTATCAGCTCGTAAATTATTTGATATTATCAAGGAGCTGAATCCTGAACAGGATGTAACCATGGAAACCGGGGATAACTTTGTATCCATTCGCAGCGGTCGTTCCCGTTTTCGGGTTGCATCATTATCAGCAGATGAATACCCGTCTATGACTGAAGAGGCTAGTGAAATATCCATATCTGTATCCGGCATGACACTGGCTGATATGGTGGCAGCTACAAGTTTTGCAATGTCTACGGATGAAACACGTAAGTATCTAACAGGGACGCTGTTTGAAGTAGATGTTGAACAGATGTTGCGGCTGGTAACAACCGATGGGCACAGGTTGGCATTGTCTGAAATCAGGCTTGAACAAGCTGTAGAAGCGAGAAAATGTATTGTTCCGAGAAAAGCAGTAATGGAAATCCGGAAACTGAGTGAAGAGTGTCAGGAACAGATTGAAATATTTCTGGGGGAGCGTCAAATTCGTATCATTGCCGGTTCCAATATTTTGACATCCAAACTGATTGATGCGCGTTTTCCGGTCTATCAGGATGTGATTCCTGCCAATAATCCGGCCAGAGTGATTATTTCACGTAGTGAATTTGATCAGGTGCTGCGCCGCAGTATGATTGTGGCGAATGAATTTACCCACGATATTCGTCTTGTGTTCAGTGAGCAGGGGCTGGATATTTCTGCACACAATACGGAACAGGAAGAAGCTGAAGAGCATATTGAAGCAGACTATAATGGTCAGGAAACAGCCATCGGATTTAACGGTCGTTATTTGAGAGATACGCTTGGTGCTATTCGTTCAGCTGCGGTGCGTATTGATTTGAAAGATGAACTTTCTCCTGTACTCATTAGCGGCGAAGATGATGTTCAATCCAGGCATGTAATTATGCCGATGAGGATTTAGATAGAGCTGTACATGACTGCATCCGGGACAGATTTTCAACTGGCCACGCCACTTACGATAGAACAGGTGAAAGTCAGGCATTTGCGTTGCCATGATGCACTGGTATGGCATATATCACCGGGCCTGAACCTGATTACCGGTGCCAACGGCAGTGGAAAAACCAGTCTGCTGGAATCAGTCTATCTCATGGCACACGGTCGTTCATTTCGTCAGTCGCGCAGTCCGTTTCTGGTGCAGCACGGGCAAACCAGTTTTATGATTCAAGGCCAGTGGCGGCGTTTTGGCCCGATGCATTTAACTGTTGCTGGCAGAAAAGGGAAAACTTCGGTGCGCTTGCAGGGCCGTGATATTCAGCGCCGCAAGGATGTTAGTGAAAGTTTTCCGGTGCTGGTGGAGGCGCCGCAGGGGCGCAAGATTGTGGACGGGTCACCGGGTGAACGCAGACGCTGGCTGGATGCGTTAATGATGATCTGTTTCCAGCATACACGGATTCACTATGACCGTTATCTGCGTGCTGTCATGCAGCGCGGCCGTTTACTCAGACGGCAGGTTTTCTCCGGTGAAATCGATGCCTGGGAACAGCAGATTGTTCAACACGGATTACAGATTGTCAGCGTGCGGGGCCATCTGATTACGGAAATCAATGCCTTGCTGCTGGAAGAGCAGGTCTTGACCGGGGATGCTGTGAGTATGTCGGTAAGTATGCCGGATTATTCGCAAACAGCATGGCTTGAGCGTCTGAAAAACAAGCGCAGCGATGATGCCAGAGTCGGTAGTTTGCGATTCGGTTCACATGTGGACGGGATCAATATCAGCTTCCAGGAACGTGAAATTCGTAGTGCGGGTTCCCGTGGACAGCAAAAGCTCGCTGCGATAGCCTTGAAGATGGCAGAATGCACCCTTTGGAGTAGGTATCGTCGTTTGATTCCGGTGATATTACTGGATGATTGTCTGGAAGCACTGGATCGGTGCCGGCAAATGCGACTGTTCAAACGATTGCAGCAGAGTCCGGCCCAGATTTTAATGACAGCTCCTGATGGCGTGGATATTGATCCTCATCTGGATATCCATACTCAGATGTTAACGCAGCACGGACTATGTGACTATACATGTGATGTTGAGGTGGATCAGAAACTGCTGGCCATCAACAAAGAATCAATCAATAAAACAACCATGGAGGAAGCAGCATGAGTGCTTCTCAGCAACCACAAGATTATAGCGCCGACAGTATCAAGGTACTGCGCGGACTGGATGCCGTTCGAAAACGGCCGGGTATGTATATCGGCGATACCGATGACGGCACCGGTTTGCATCATATGGTATTCGAAGTTGTGGATAACGCGATCGATGAAGCACTGGCAGGTCACTGCGACAAAATCGAAGTGATAATCCATTCCGATGATTCGGTGACCGTGCGAGATAACGGACGTGGTATTCCGGTTGGCATGCATTCAGAAGAGAAAGTGTCAGCAGCCGAAGTGATTATGACAGTGCTACATGCTGGTGGAAAATTTGATGATAACTCCTACAAAGTATCCGGTGGATTGCATGGTGTGGGTGTGTCGGTGGTGAATGCCCTGTCCGAATCGCTGGAGCTGGTAATTCGACGTGAAGGAAAGGTGCATTATCAGAAATATGCCATGGGCGAGCCGGTTGCCCCGCTGAAAGCGATTGGTGAAGCCAAGGGTAGTGGAACCGAAGTGCGTTTTTTACCGAGCCTGGAAATCTTTTCACATCGCAATATGTCGTTTGATATTCTTGCTGCCCGTTTGCGCGAACTTTCGTTTTTGAACTCCGGTGTATATATCGAGGTTATGGATGAACGTTCCGATAACAAGGTAGTATTTGAATATGAGGGCGGTATTTCTGCTTTTGTGGCGCATTTAAATCGCGCCCGTACACCACTGCATTCACAGTGTGTTGGCATGAAAGCAGAGAAAGAAGATGTGACCGTTGAACTGTCAATGCAGTGGACCGACTCGTATCAGGAGAATATTTTTTGTTTTACCAACAATATTCCGCAAAAGGATGGTGGTTCTCATCTGGCCGGGTTGCGTGGTGCGTTGACGCGCACGATTAATAATTATGCAAACGCCAACGGCTTGACGAAAAAACTGAAAATAAGCCTGACCGGCGAAGATTGTCGTGAAGGTTTAACGGCAGTGCTGTCAGTCAAAGTACCCGATCCGAAATTTTCATCCCAAACCAAAGAAAAACTGGTATCTTCAGAAATACGTCCGATTGTTGAGAGTATCGTCAATGAAAAGCTGGCCGAATGGTTTGAAGAAAATCCAAAAGAGGCGAAACGTGTCGTTGGCAAAGTGGCGGAAGCAGCGACAGCTCGCGATGCAGCCAGAAAAGCCCGTGATTTGACCCGCCGCAAAGGTGTGCTCGAT
>JAUZQI010000146.1 GCA_030951095.1 Mariprofundus sp.
ATTACCATTAATCAAAGGTTTAATCAGCGCTTACCTAAGGAAACGCTGATCAAACCATGATTCACGATCCTGCATGTGAAATGAACGATTTCTTCGTTAAAGATTTGAGCCATAGCGGTGCTATGCCTTGCAATCTTTGCCTTGAGCTCCTTCATTTCCCATTGCGGTCTCATCAAACCAGATTTAATCAGCGGCTCCATAGAGAGATGCTGAATGAATAGCCCTGTATTAAATCAGTATTTCCCTGGCTGTAAGCATAATAATCTCTGGTAGCAAGCGTACTTTTCCGAACAATGATGTGATACGATGCGCGCCAGGCTGATCCGTTCATCCATTACCTTGTTGCTTGTAAATCAGAGGGAAAGCAGAAAGGTGGTAGTGCGATGAATAGTCGGTTTATGTCTTGCCCGGTTCACGCAGTGGCGTATTCGGGCTTTTTTCAGGAGTAGATACATGCTGTATGTTGCCGTTCGGGCTGCAAGACGGGCAGGAGATATGATCGCTCGGGCTTATGATGAGCGAGACAAGCTGAAAGTCAGTCAGAAATCTGACCGGGATTATGTGACTGATGTGGATCAACGTGCCGAAACGTTAATAGTCAGGGAAATCGCGCATCATTATCCGGATCACGGCATTGTCGCTGAAGAGATGGATACGCGTATTCATCCCGATGCGCCGATTCAGTGGTATATCGATCCTCTCGACGGGACAACGAATTTTATTCATGGCTACCCCCATTTCGCTGTGTCGATTGCGGCATTCAAATATGGCAAGCCGATGCTGGCAGTCATACATGATCCGATTCGCGATGAGACATTCGAGGCACGCAATGGCGGCGGTGCATTTCTCAATCGACGGCGCTTGCGTGTGAGTGAAGAAAAACGACTTGAACATGCGTTGTTTGCTTCCGGATTACCATCATACCAGCGTGAAACAATCGATATTTTTCAGTCGCGCATGGATGTTTGCATGCGCGCTATGGATGGTTATCGGCGTGGAGGTTCAGCTGCGCTTGATCTGGCTTATATAGCGGCAGGTCGACTGGATGTATATTGGGAAGCAGGGTTGCAATCTTGGGATATTGCAGCCGGCCAACTGCTGGTACAGGAGGCAGGAGGGCTTGTGACCAGCCTGAATGGCGCAAGTCTGGATCTGGAAAAAGGGGATGTGTTGGCGGCCAATCCACATTTACACCCGCTGTTGATCCGTTTGCTGAAAGTAGATTAGTCAGTTATGCAGGTGATTACACCCTGCATCCAATGTCAATGTCGGTTCTTGGGGTTATGCTTTGTTAACATGCATCAGAGCCAGTGAATCATGTTGAGTTTTAATATACTGCTCAAATGAGGGGTATACATTCATGAACGACTGAAAAATATTTTTTGGCATGTTGCAAATCAGGGTATGTTCTTTTGCTTTGAGTGTAGTTTGAAGAGGAACGCAAATATAGGGGTTGATATCGCCGAACATCATTCCTGAAGTCATCTGTATTACTCTTCCATCGGGGAGTTTTAATTCCAGGCTACCGGATAGTAAAATGTGGCAAACCGGCATTTTTTGCTCTGATTCCATGATGGAGGTTCCGTCGCTGTATTCGTTTACCGTGGATTCTTCGGCTATCCAGCGACGGTCTGCTTCGGGCAGTTGATTAAAAGCAGGCAGGCTGTGGGTCATGGCATGCACCATGCGGCTTTGCACAGTTCGGATCAGATAGTCACCGGCCATGGGTGAATATTTTATTAATTCTGCAATCGAGTGGTCTGAAAACTCAAGTAGCAGTGAAGGGCTTGATGCAACAACACTTGCCGAACGGCGTAATTTATAAACGCAGGCAAATTCACCGAAAAAGTCCCCCGATGTCAGCTTTTTCACAATGACCGAATTGCCATCTTCCATCCTGATCCGCACATCCACTACGCCATCAAGAATCAGATAAAAAGTTGTGCTGCTTTCACCTTGCCGGACAATGTCCTCATTTTCGGCAACCTGTACCAGTTTTCCCTGTTTGATAAACCCCAGTGTTTCCGAATCAGATAAGTATTCGGTTAGCGCAAAAATTCGCCCTGTTTCACCTTCAAGGCAATCAATAGAAAAGTGGGCCATATCAGACAGGGTGCCAATCGCTTCGCTGTCCGAGTGATTTAATTGCTGGCAGAGGGTCAGAAGCCCGATAGCCTGGTCAGAGTTGCCGAGGGCCAGCATTCGGCGCGCCATCGCCATCGCCAGAACACGTGACTGTTTGTCTTTACCACTTTGACGCAGCATATGAATGAAAGGCCTGACTATATGCAGGTCTTCAGGAAAAACCTGATGCAGCATTTGGTAGCTTTGCATTAACTCCTGTTTATTCAATGTCATGATTGCAAGTGTAGCCTATCTGAAAGCCTCATTCCAATGCTTGAATCACACCATGGCGGGCATCAGCCAGGTCGTAGAAGACATTCGGCAGGGTAGATTCACGGGCTTATGATTCGGACAGACATCACCATTACTTGGGTATAACCGGAGTTGTCGCTAGATTAGCCCGCATGACTAAACCTCAACCTCTTTCCGGTCGCGCGCGCGGCAATATTCCTTTCGCTCCCGAAGGGTGGCGTTTCATTATTCCAATGGCAGTGCTGACAGTGGTTTTCTGGATACTGTGCTGGACGATTACATCAATAGTTCTGTTTGTGCTGTTGTTGTTCATGCTAAACTTTTTCCGTGATCCCGAGCGCGATTTGCCGGCAGGAGATAACCTGTTTGTATGCCCGGCTGATGGCAAGGTTATCCGTGCCGAGATGATGGAGGAAGGTCATCAACGTGTTGATATTTTCATGAATGTATTCAATGTGCATGTGAATCGAACACCCATGAGTGGACGTATTACCCATATGCAATATGTACCGGGTAAGTTTGTGAATGCCAGCTTTGATCACGCTCCCGAGGAGAATGAACGCAATCGTTTTGAGATGACATGCGATAATGGCGATAAAATTGCCTTTACCCAGATTTCCGGATTGATAGCCCGCCGCATTGTCTCCTATGTTGAAGTTGGAGATAAAGTCGAGGCCGGGCAACGGATTGGTATGATTCGTTTTGGATCACGTGTTAATTGTGAAATTCCCGCTGATTATGAACTGCATGTGAAGGTAGGTGATATGGTTACTGCCGGTTTAACGGTTATTGCGCGAAAACCTGAAAATGAAGCTGTTAGTGAAGGGAATACTCATGCCGAAGTTTAAAGAGACAGTGGGAAAGCGGGGCGTGTATGTGCTGCCCAGTCTGTTCACTACCATGGGCCTGTTTTCCGGCTTCTATTCACTGGTTGCATCCATTCAGGGTAATTTTGAGCTGGCAGCCTGGGCGATTCTGGCCGCTGCTGTGTTTGATATGCTGGATGGACGGGTGGCCCGCCTGCTGCATGCTGAAACTGAATTTGGTGCCGAATACGATTCATTATGCGATATGCTGTCGTTTGGCGTTGCGCCTGCTGTATTGGTGTATTTATGGGCGCTGGTCAATCTCGGCTCTGATTTTCACAGGTTGGCGTGGTTGGGTGCCTTCTTTGTCGTTGCTTGCGCAGCACTGAGGCTGGCCCGCTTCAACGTAAAACTTACCGAGCAGGATAAACGCTATTTTCAGGGCTTGCCGACACCGGGGGCGGCACTCTTCATTGCTACTGCGGTGTTGTATCATGTTAATTTGCATGCGGAACCATGGCCGTGGTTGTGGCTGGGACTTTCGGTATTCCTCTCATGGCTGATGGTCAGTAATGTCCGCTTTATTTCAGGCAAGGATGTGGATCTGAAGAAACGGCGTTCATCCGGCGTGTTGATTATTATGATTGTAGTCATTGGTTTCCTGGCCATCGATCCGTACCGGATGCCGTTCACCATTATGTTCGCCTATTGCATGCACGGGCCGTTGTTGAGCCTATGGCAGAAATGGAAATTGTCGCAGTACCGGCTTAAAAGGCGGCAGCGGAAAAAGCGTACATCTGAATCCGGAAAGGATGACGATGCAGCATGATTGTTGATGACGTTGTAAAAAGTTATCACTGTTGAGCCACTTGCAAAAGTCTGAGTGGCTGAGTTTCAATTCCACGTCGAGTGAATCTTTGGAATGGAATGAGGAGCATGGTGGTTCCATTCTCCAAAATTCCAGTTCGTAGTGTGCTGGCGTGGGGAAGTAAATCGCCGGTTACGACTTTTGCAAGTGGCTCTGAGTTGACCGCTGCATATTCCGGGGGTCATAATACGCCTTATGAATACTCGGTTCGAGACGCTGAATGCTACGACGAAGTACTTGCCGCTTCGAATGGGCTTGTACGTCTGCTGAACTGTTTCAGCTATTGATGTACAGGCCGCGTTTACGCGGCCTTTTTTGTTTTTCACTTTGTATTGTCAGCCGGTGTGTCACTGCACCATAAAGAACAGGAGAGTATGATGTCTGATCGTTTGTATATTTTTGATACAACCTTGCGCGACGGTGAACAGTCGCCCGGTTGTTCGATGAATATCGAAGAGAAAATGCGTGTGGCGCATGCGCTGGCGGCGCTCGGCGTGGATATCATTGAAGCCGGTTTTCCTGTTGCATCACCGGGGGATTTTGAGGCCGTGCATCGCATTGCAACCGAGGTGAAAGGCCCTGTGATTGCCGGACTGGCACGAGCGGCATCAGGTGATATTGAACGGGCTGGCGCGGCTGTGAAGCCTGCTGGTGACAGAGCACGCATTCACACGTTTATCGCGACCAGTCCGATCCACATGCAGGCCAAGTTGCGTATGACGCCGGAACAGGTGCTTGAGCGGGCTGTGGCTGCGGTGAAGCAGGCACGTTCGCTGGTGCCGGAAGTGGAATTTTCGGCTGAAGATGCAGGTCGTACCGAGATGGATTTCCTGTGCCGGGTGGTTGAGGCAACCATCTCCGCAGGCGCGCGCGTGATTAATATTCCCGATACGGTGGGTTATATGACGCCGCTGGAATTCGGCGGTCGTATTCGCGAATTGATTGAACGCGTACCGAATGCAGATCAGGCTATTTTCTCGGTGCATTGCCACAATGATCTGGGTTTATCCGTGGCCAATTCGTTGTCTGCTGTCGAAAACGGAGCCCGGCAGGTCGAGTGCACGATCAATGGTTTGGGCGAACGTGCAGGCAATGCATCACTGGAAGAGGTAGTGATGATTCTGCGCACCCGTTCGGATCGCTATGATATCACAACCGGCATTGATACCACCAAAATCGTACCGACATCGAAGCTGGTTAGCGGTATCACTGGCATGCCGATTCAGGCCAACAAGGCCATCGTCGGCGCCAATGCCTTTGCGCATGAGGCAGGCATTCATCAGGACGGTGTTCTAAAAGCCAAAAAAACCTATGAGATTATGACCCCTGAATCGGTGGGGTGGGCCACCAATCGTATGGTTCTCGGCAAGCATTCCGGTCGTGCCGCATTGAAATCGCGCTATGAAGATCTGGGTATTGAGATGGATAATGATCGTGTGGTTGATGTATTTGAACGATTCAAGGCGTTGGCAGACAAGAAAAAAGATATTTTTGATGAAGATCTGATGTCTATCTTGTCTGATGATTCCGATATCGAAGATGAACGCGTCAAGCTGGTCAGCTTGCATGCGGCATCCGGTACGAATGATGCACCTGTAGCTGCGGTGGAACTGGATATAGAAGGTGAAATCTTAAAAGCGACGGCGGAAGGTGACGGCCCTGTTGATGCTGCCTTCAAGGCAATTAAATCGCTGGTCGAACCCAACGGCAAGCTATTACTTTATGCGGTCAATGCTATTACTGCCGGTACTGATGCGCAGGGCGAAGTGACGGTACGTTTGCAGGATGGTGATCGTATCGTCAATGGACAGGGATCGGATACCGATATCGTCGTTGCTTCCGCCAAGGCTTTGATTGCGGCGCTGAATAAATTACCGAATATGCATGCCAGAGAAGTACACGCGCAGTATTCAGGGGTTTAGGCGAGGGAGTGTGATGAGTAAGGTGTGAGATGGAAGACAGACTCCCCCTCACACCTTACATTCTCACAGATTCATCTGGCGTAGCCATTTCTCCAGAAAATGAATATTGAAATCGGCTTTCTGGAAACCGGGATTGGCCAATAGACGCTGATGCAGCTCCTGATTGGTGGTCACGCCAAGAATAACCAGTTCATCCATGGCCCGTTGCATGCGTCGAATACATTTTTTGCGATCTCTGGCATGGGTAATGACTTTACCGATCATCGAATCATAGTGGGGCGGAATTTTATAGCCGGTGTAGAGATGTGAATCGACCCGCACACTACGCCCGCCCGGTGCATGATACAGGTCCACCGTTCCCGGCGATGGCGTGAATTTGAACGGGTGTTCCGCATTAATGCGGCACTCAATGGCATGTCCCTTGATCTTGATATTGTCTTGCGTGAAATCGAGTTTGTCACCGGCAGCGACGCGTATCTGCCACTCGATCAGGTCGACACCTGTAATCCACTCAGTAACCGGATGTTCTACCTGAATACGAGTGTTCATCTCCATGAAATAAAATGATTTATCTGAATTCATAAGGAACTCAATCGTACCAGCGCCGACATAGTTTACAGCTTTTGCAGCAGCCAGCCCGGCTGCACATATTTTTTCACGCGTTTCAGGATCCAGATAGGGACTGGGTGCTTCTTCAAGTACTTTCTGGTTATTGCGCTGCATGGAGCATTCACGTTCAAACAGGTGAATGAGATTGCCATGGGTATCGCCGAGTACCTGCACTTCGATGTGTCGGGGTTCTTCAAGAAATTTCTCGATGAATACGGTTTCATTACCAAAGGCGGCTCCTGCTTCGGTTTTACACATGGAGAATGCGTTGGCCAGCGATGCCTCCGAATGCACAATTTTCATGCCGCGGCCGCCACCGCCGGCAGAGGCTTTGATAATAATCGGGAAGCCCGATTTTTTGACAACCGCCTTTGCCTCTTCAATCGTTTCTACCGCGCCATCGGAGCCGGGCACCAGAGGTACGCCAGCAATCTCCATTTCTTTCTTGGCTGTGACTTTGTCACCCATGGTGCGCATCGATGCAGGCGTGGGGCCAATCCATACCAGTCCGGATTCAATGACGATATCAGCAAATTCTGCATTTTCAGCCAGAAAACCAAAGCCCGGATGAATGGCTTCAGTATCTGTCAATTCCGCTGCAGCCATGAGTGCAGCAATATTCAGATAGGATTTAGCGCTTGGGGCCGGACCGATACAAACCGATTCATCTGCGAGCCTTGTATGCATGGAATCGCGGTCGGCTTCCGAATAGACCGCGACGGACAGAATACCCAACTCTTTACAGGCACGGATAATGCGGACGGCAATTTCGCCGCGATTGGCAATAAGGATTTTATGAAACATGGAATCCCCGATTACGCCAGTGGCGTGATGACAAAGATAGGCTGGCCGTATTCGACTGGCGCCGCATTCTTAACCAGAATTGCCTCAACCACACCGCTGTATTCCGCTTCGATTTCATTCATCATTTTCATCGCTTCAATAATACACAGGGTTTCACCTTTCTGGACTTTCTGTCCGGTACTGACAAATACTTCCGCATCAGGGCTTGGCGCGATATAAAATGTTCCTACCATTGGAGATGTGACCTGATGCTCTTCATTGTTATTTACCTCAGCTGGCGGGGCGGCGACAGCGACCGGGGCGGTGGTCGGAGCGGGGGGGGAATAATCTGCGGCGGCAGGTGGAGCTTCAGGTGCCGCAGCATTCTGACGGGAGATACGAACGGTCTGGTCTCCTTGGGTGACTTCTATTTCAGTGACATCCGAGCTTTGTATCAGCCGAATCAGTTTCCGAATTTGTGTAATGTCCACGCTATGCTCCTGTATTGGTTTCTGTTGTTTGTTGTGGTTGATGTAAAAACTCGGCAAGCCCCCTGAGGGCCAGTAAATATGAGGTAGCGCCGAAACCTGCTACAACACCGGTAGCAGCATCAGCTAACATGGAGCGATGCCGGAACTCCTCACGACTGTGAATATTGGATAAATGCACTTCAATAAACGGGATATTTGTTGCCAGCATGGCATCGCGTATGGCGATGCTGGTATGTGTATAAGCGGCTGGATTAATTACAATTCCATCTATATTTTCAGATGCAGCCTGCTGAATTCGATCCACCAGTTCGCCTTCATGGTTGCTTTGGAAACTGGTAATTTCCAACCCCAGTGAATTGCCAAGCGCAATCATTTTTTCAGTGATCCCGGCCAGTGACTGGCTACCATAATGGTCGGGCTCGCGTGTGCCAAGCATGTTCAGATTTGGGCCATGCAAGACAAGAATACGTGATGTTGTCATACTGCTTCCTCCATCTCCCAATGCAACTTCAGCGTACTCAGCTCAGTATCGTCCGGTCGTTTCTCAATCAGCAATTCCAGCATCCGCATGGCTTCATGATATTCACTTTGTTGCCAGAGTAGTCTGGCCAGTGTGACAGAAGCCAGCGGTTCATCGGTTGGGGCGTTATTCTGTAATTGTAGTGCACGGGTGGCGCTGGCAATGCCTTCTTCGATATGGCCCAGCTGACGCTGAATTCTGGCGAGTAACTTCCATGCCTTGATTTCCACAGGCGCAAATTCAAGCAGTTCCGTCAGGGAGAATTCCGCCTGTTCCAGATTACCTTCCCGAATTGCTTTCCTTGCTGTCGTCATGCCGTCAGAAACGCCATGCCAGTTTCCCGGCAAGGGAGTGGACATAGCTGGTTGAGGCTGAGTGTTGGGTGCAGAGTCGCTTACTGCTAGCATGTGGCTCACACTACAGCACAGGCATATGCGGTCAATCCGGATATAGTTCTATAATGGCTGAAAAAAGCCTGTATTTTGTAAAAAACAACGAATAAACATATAAAATACGACATTTTTGAGGGTTTATGTCTGACGGTATCAGTATTCAATTGAATGGAAAACAGTGTTCTATTTCTGCACAGACTCTGGAAGAGCTGGTTACGGAGCTGAGCCTGGAGAAGCGCATGATTGCTATTGAACGGAACCTCGAAGTGGTGCCTAAAAGCCAATATCATGCGACGTATTTGCAGGAAGGCGATCGCATTGAACTGGTACACATGATTGGCGGCGGGTAAGTAACGCCACAAAATATTTTACCACGAAGGGCCAGAAGAATACGGAGAGAACATGATTTATCCGTGTTCACAAGGTGAGTGCGCTTGCGCAAGAGAGGACACTTTGGGGGAGTCTATGGCTATTCATGAGATTGATATAAAGATTTGGGGGAAACGATGTCGGATATATTAAGAGTGGGATCGCATGAGTTTAAGTCTCGGCTAATTGTTGGTTCAGGGAAGTATAAGGATTTCCAGACCACAAAAAATGCTACCGAAGCATCGGAGGCGGAGATGATTACCGTTGCTATTCGACGCGTGAATATCACG
The DNA here is from genome assembly GCA_030951095.1 of Mariprofundus sp. GTDB lineage: Bacteria > Pseudomonadota > Zetaproteobacteria > Mariprofundales > Mariprofundaceae > Mariprofundus. The sequence goes on from JAUZQI010000146.1 coordinate 9,427, forward strand.
GATCCGGGCAAGGAAAACATGCTTGATTATATCGACCCGAAAAAATACACCATTTTACCGAATACAGCCGGGTGTTTTAATGCCGAAGATGCTGTGCGTACACTCAGACTGGCGCGAGAGGCCGGTGGTTGGAATCTGGTCAAGCTGGAGGTGCTGGGAGACACTGAAACGCTGTATCCCAATGTGGTGGAAACCATCAAGGCGGCGGAAATACTGGTTGCTGAAGACTTTGAAGTGATGGCATACACCAATGATGACCCCATTGTGGCGCGTCAGCTGGAAGAAATCGGCTGCGCCGCAGTCATGCCACTGGGAAACCCGATCGGCTCAGGCAGAGGGTTGGCTAATCCGTTCAATATCCGTGTCATTAAACAGCGCGCCAATGTTCCGATTGTGGTTGATGCTGGCATCGGTACAGCCTCTGATGCGGCCAAAGCGATGGAACTGGGTGCTGATGCAGTGCTGATCAACACCGCCATTGCAGAAGCGAAAGACGAATGCCTGATGGCGCAGGCCATGCGTGACGCGGTCAGGGCAGGGCGCACGGCTTATCTGGCTGGTCGCATGCCGAAACGCGCATTTGCATCGGCGTCTTCTCCCAGCGAAGGTTATATCTGGGACTAATGAGCCACTTGCAAAAGTCGTGAACGGCGATTTACTTCCCCATTCCGGCACACGACGAACTGGAATTTCGGAGAGTGGAACCACCATGCTCCTCATTCCATTCCAAAAATTCACTCGACGTGGGATTGCAACTCATCCACTCAGACTTTTGCAAGTGGCTCTAATTACTCACCACGAAGCACTCGAAAGGCACGAAGATTGACATAAGTTTTTTCTTCGTGATCTTCGAGCATTTCGTGGTTAAAAGGATTTTTTATGATTGAACTGAAGAATGATTTATTTTTGCGAGCATGCTTACGAGAAGAAGTCGAGCGCACGCCGGTCTGGATGATGCGCCAGGCTGGTCGCTATCTGCCGGAATATCGTGCGACACGACAAGGTGCCGGTGGCTTTTTAAATCTGTGCAAAACACCGGAACTGGCATGCGAAGTGTCGATCCAGCCTGTGGATATCGTTGGCGTTGATGCGTCGATAATGTTTTCCGATATTTTGGTGGTACCGGAAGCGATGGGTATGGAGCTCACATTTGGCACAGGTGAAGGGCCGAAGTTCCCGGCACCGATCCGGACTGGATCTGATGTCGAAGCTCTACCGGTTCCTGATCCGGAAGATGAATTGGGATATGTCATGGCTGCTATCCGCTTGATCAGAAAGGAGCTTGCAGGGCGTGTGCCACTGATCGGTTTTACCGGTTCTCCGTGGACATTGGCTACCTATATGGTCGAAGGCGGTGGCTCCAAGAACTATTCGATCATCAAGTCAATGATGTACAATGAACCGGAAACCATGCATTTGTTGCTGGAGAAACTGGCTGATTCAGTGGCTGCATACCTCAATGCACAAATTGCCAATGGCGTACAGGCCGTACAGATATTTGATACCTGGGGGGGGATTCTTAGCACACGTGACTATAAAGAATTTTCATTGAATTATATGCAACGTATTATCGATCAATTGACCCGAGAACATGAAGATCGTCGCGTGCCAGTGATTGTCTATACCAAGGGAGGTATGGGCTGGCTGGAAGATATTGCAGCGACCGGTTGCGATGTAGTAGGGCTGGACTGGTCGGTTGATATTGATGTCGCGAAAGCACGTATCGGCGATAAAGTTGCACTACAAGGGAATATGGATCCCACCATGCTTTACGCCAATCCGGATCGTATTCGGACAGAAGTAAAAGATATTCTGGCGGGTTTCGGTCACGGAAATGGACATGTATTTAACCTTGGGCATGGGATTACCCCCGATGTCCCGGTGGCTCATGCTAAAGCCTTTATTCAGGCCGTGAAGGAAGAGTCTGTTCGGTATCATAAATAGTCCTTCCATGTACTCACCAAAATCGCACTGCAAAAGGCTTGATGAGAGGGATATCCGTTTGTTTAAATCTCCAAACAAGCCCAGTCTGGCTTGTTATCGGTCTTTATAACGACTCAGATCCAGTATCCCTGATTCAACGGGTTGTGCCCGAGCGTGCATATTCTGGAACCAGTCTGATGCTTTCCAGAAGTTCGAGTTCGTTCTGCGCTATACTATTTTGGACTTAAATTGACTCCGCAGCAGAAGGGATGGTTTCCATGGATGCTATGCCTGAGACGCGGGTGCGTGGTTTGTCCAACGCTATACAGGTGTTTGCTCTCAAATAGTTCCGATATTTTCAAGAGTATTTCTATTATACTCAAATCACTTAAGGAAGCGCTGATCAAAACGCCTTTGATCAGCGCTTCCCTAGATAGTTGGAAATATTGAAAACCAAGAATAACCATAATATTATGTATTGGTAATATTATGGTTATGGTGTATTGTTCGGTCGATGCAGGAAATACCAAAAGATAAAGTCATGGAAGCCAGTCAGGGGTTGCGGGCGATTGCGCATGAATTGCGTTTATCGGTGCTGTGTCTGTTGCTTGATGGACCGATGTGCGTGCATGAGTT
>JAUZQI010000147.1 GCA_030951095.1 Mariprofundus sp.
ATTATTTGAACTGTCAGTCATCTGCTGTCCTCTATTTTGTGGATAGATTGAATCATTCATTACTACAGTGCAATCAGAATGCAGTTGAGTCCCTGGTTGAGTCCTTATAGTGCTGTATCATTTTTTAACAGAGCAAGACCAACCATGTAGGAATAATTTTAGAATTTGTGGTATGATTATATTGCTGAAGACATGAGGTGCCGAGCATGCGAATTGGCGTTCCCAGAGAAATCAAGAACCATGAACATCGGGTGGCGATGATACCTGCAGGCGTCAGTTCGCTTGTTCCCGATGGGCATCAGGTGCTGATTCAGGCGAGTGCCGGTGTGGACAGCGGGTTTCCTGATAATGATTACATCGCTGCCGGCGCCTGCATGGTGAAATCTGCCAAAGATGCATGGGCCTGTGATCTGGTTGTGAAGGTCAAGGAGCCACTGGCCAGTGAATATATTTTTCTCCGGCCGAACCTTGCATTGGTTACCTTTTTACATCTGGCTGCAGTACCGAAACTGGCTGACGTACTGCTGGAGAAAAAAGTATGCGCCATTGGTTATGAAACAGTACAGCTGGATGATGGCAGTCTGCCCATTTTGTCCCGGATGTCGCAGGTGGCTGGCAGGGTGGCGGCACAACTGTCGGTGCGGTTTTTGCAAAAAGAGAATGGCACTCCGTTTTCCGGCAAAGGTATTCTTGCCGGTGGTGTAGCAGGCAGTACAGCTGCCCGGGTTCTGATTCTCGGCGGCGGCAATGTCGGCTTGAATGCCGCTGAATCACTGGCCGGTCTGGGAGCGAATGTGGTGGTGCTGGAAGCCAGCCAAAGCAGAGTTCATTCGCTGCAGGCCTCGTTGCATGAAAATATTAGCATGGAGCATTTTTCATTCGAAAGCCTGCATCGTCTGTTGCCGGATTGCGATATCCTGATCGGTGCCGCACTGATTCCGGGCCAGCATACGCCCGAGTTGCTAAAGCGTGATGATGTGCGGGAGATGCAAGCGGGCAGTGTATTTATTGACGTATCCATTGATCAGGGTGGCATCAGTGAAACCAGTCGCCCCACAACGTATGAAACGCCGGTTTATGTGGAAGAGGGCGTGATTCACTGTTGTTTGCCCAATCTGCCGGGCTCGGTACCGTTAACCAGTACGATGGTGCTGACTGATGCAAGCTTGCCTTATATACAGTTGATTGCGAACCACGGCATAGACGGGGCGGCACGTTTAAATGTGGCGATATCGCGTGGCATTAATATTCGCGACGGCAAGGTGCTGCATCAGGGTGTAGCTGAATCACTGAGGATGCGTTACAAATGAGGCCACTCAGCGCCGCTCATTTGGATCACCAAACTTTCGCCTCGACTGGCCACATTTGGGACAGCGGCGATTCAATCAGACACATGAGCCACTTGCAAAAGTCCGAGTGGATGAGTTGCAATCCCACGTCGCGTGCATTTTTGGAATGGAATGAAGAGCATGGTGGTTCCATTCTTCGAAATTCCAGTTCGTAGTGCGCCGGAGTGGAGAAGCAAATCGTCGTTCACGACTTTTGCAAGTGGCTCACATGTACAGAATATTTAATCAATCAGGGCTTGATTGAAGTTTGACGGTATTTCTGTAACCGGGTTGGTACATACCAGTGTTCACTGTTATATCCGATGCCGGCCGGTGCCGGTTTCACGCCATGAATGCGTTTATGCATGACGGGCAGGGAATAGGGCGCAAACAAGAATACCATGGGTACGTCCTTGTAAATTTCTTCCTGCATGATGTCGTATTGTACTTTGCGTTTTTGCCGGTCAAATGTACGGCGGGCTGTTTCCAGTGCGGCATCTACCTTTGCATTGCTGTAGGAAAGAAAATTGAACTGGCGCTGGCCGGTCTGGGACGAGTGCCAAATGGTGAATTGATCAGGATCCGGTGATAACGACCAGCCGAGAATCACGGCATCAAACTGACGCTTGTTGATGAAATTTTCGATGAAGGCAGACCATTCCACCAGACGAATTTTGACTTTGATACCGACTTTTTTGAGCCGGTATTGCATAATGGTGGCGGCATCGGCGCGTTGTTTGTTGCCATTGTTGGTTAAAATGGTGAAGGACAGCGGAGTTCCGTCTTTATCGAAAATACCGTCACCATCTGAATCGCGCCAGCCGGCTTTGGCAAGCAGGGCTTTGGCCTTGTCAGGGTCATAAGGGCGTGGTTTGAGTTTTTGATTGACCCAGAATGTGCCCGGCTTGTACGGGCTGGCAATGGTTTCTCCCAGGCCAAGTTGCACGCCGTCAAGAATTTCCTGCCTGTTGATGGCATAGGCAATGGCTTCACGAACGCGAATATCATCAAACGGTTTGCGTTTCAGGTTAAAGCCGAGATAGGTATAAACAAAATCGAGATATTTATAACGGGCGTAATTCGCTTTGAGTAATGGTTTGGTGTCGAACAGCCGTTGATATTGTACCGGTGTCAGCCCCACAGAATCCAGTCGACCGGCCGAGAGTTCGAGAAACTGGGTTGCCCTGTCCGGAATGATGCGGGTCAGTCGTTCACTGATCCAGACCGGGCCATCAAAATAATCCGGATTGGCAGACATCAGAATAGACTGTTGCGACTGCCAGTCGGACAAACGATAAGGGCCAATCGTTGCTTTGGGCCTGCGCGATAATTCTGTTTTCATGATGTCGACATGCTCAAAGACGTGTTTGGGTAGAATGGCCAGCGAAGACCATGAAGCAAGTGCCGGTGAAAAGGGCTCACTATAGTGCACAATGAAGGTGCGGGGGTCGGGCGCTTCAAAACCGGACACCAGTGTATAATCTGCCTTGTAAGCGCTTTGGGTGTGCTCATCCTGGATCAGTTTCAGGGTAAAGGCGCAGTCTGTTGAGGTGAGGGGTTTGCCGTCCGTCCACGCCAGCCCGGGCCGGAGATGGAATGTGATGGTTTTATTGTCTGTGGAAACATCCCATGATTCGGCCAGCTGGCCGGTCAGGTTGAGGTTTTTGTCATATTTGAGCAATGACAGATACAGCAGTCCTGCAATGGCATGACTGGATGCATCACCGGCAATCATCGGAATCAGATTGGTTGCATCGCCGATGCTTGCGTCCACCAGTCTGTCTCCCCTGGCGGGGATATCAGGAACTGCATCGGGGACTTTATTTGTGACTTGATTTGCCTCCTGATCCGCTCCGGAACAGGCCGTTAGCAGGATCAGGAGCAGGAAGCAGCGCAGCCCGGAATGAATCAGCTTGGACGCACCTTTGCATAGACCCATAATGTATCTCCGATACGAATCGTACTGTTCATCGAAATCCTGTTGGAGCGGGCAATAGCGGCAGGTGTTGTGCCGAATCGATGGGCGATGCGCCATAATGAATCGCCTGAACGTACCCTGTAGCGGATTCTGCGGTTCTTCGGCAGTAGCGGGTTGGCACTGGCACCAGCACTGGCCAGGCGGTTGGCCGGCACTTTCAGTATTTGTCCTATATGTAAATATTTCCCGACGTTTTTATTCAGATTTTTCAACGTGCTGACGCGGGTATGATGCGCGCGGGCAATGTTCCACAGGGTGTCACCTTTGCCTACAGTTTTGTGGATGAAGCGGGGGCCTGCCATGGTTCGCTTGTTCTGGATGGCCTCATGGCGGGTTTCGGGAACATGAATGGTGATATTTGTTTTCAGGTATTGTGACTGATTCAGAAACGGGTTGAAGCGGAAAATATCATTTTCGGCCATACCACTGATCAGCGCAAGTCTGTTAATATCAATTGGTGCGGTCAGTGCTACTTTGCGTGTTTTGACGGGTTCCGGAAAGCTGAATGAATGCTCCTGAAGCAAGGCGACCATACCAATAATATGCTGAACATAGGCACGGTTTTCAACTGGAATCGGTATGCTGTTCAGGCCATCGGAATTTCCCCATGCGTGTTTCTTTAATTGCCGGGCCAGAGCATTTGGGCCGATATTGTAAGCCGCGAAAGCCAGTGGCCAACTGTTAAAACGCTGATACAGTTGTTGCAGATAGCCAACAGCTGCCACTGTGGAAGCATCAATTTCTCTTCTACCGTCAAATTTTTTATTCGAGTGCACACCAAGGCCGCGAGCTGTGGCTGGCATCAGCTGCCACAGGCCGATGGCACCTGAATGGGAAATGGCATAAGGGTTGTATGAGGATTCCACAATCGGGATGACCTGCAGGGATGTCGGTGCATTCAGTTTGTTCAGCGCATCAAGCAGCCGGCTACGAACAAAACGGGAGCGCTGGGCCATGGTATTCCAGCTATGTTGATAGCGTTGTTGCGCCATTTTTTTTGCATTGGCAATGTCTTCTTTTTCAAGGCCGGCAAGCAGTGGGTCAGATTTCAGTACTGTGGCACCACGACCATCAACCGAGGCTGTTCCGGCAATCTCTGCTTTATGCTCTGGCTGTTGATGCAGGGTCAGATTCGGAGAATGGGCACAACCAATCGCAAAGAACATTGGTCCCATGGCCAGGTATTTTAATCTGTTCATCAAAACCAGCCGGATTTTTCCGGTTTCTTTTCCTCAAAACCGAAACGTCGAATTGATTTGGCACGTAACGCATCATCATAGATGATTTCTACGCCGCGTTTGTGCATATCGCCGGTATCCTCATCTTCAAACTCTTCATAGTAGGTAACACGATTCGGATGCAGGGTACTGGATAGCATCGGTGAGCCAAGTTTCTGTTCGATGCTGAATTTTGAATCACCTTCCTGAATCAGGTTAATCTCGTTGGCATCCAGCCGGTTGCCCTGATGTATGGGTACATGCATGCAGCCGCCCAGCAGCAGACCCAAGAGTGCAGAAGATAATATAAAATAACGCATCAGGCTGCCTCTGCAGGGCCGCGATAGCCCTTTTCCAGTAGTGTAATGTAATCCTGCATGCCCATTTCAAGCGTCCATTCAGGTTGCCAGTTCAGCAGTTTGGCAGTGAGAGAAAGATCAGCTTCGGTATGATTCTGGTAAAATGAGAACGGGTTATCAAAGTATTCAGTTTCAAAATCAGCATCCAGTTCCTTTGAAAGAATCTGAACGATATCATTGAATGAGCGTGCCAGTCCGGATCCGACATTGCAAACGCCGGAGCGGGGTGCATCCAGTGCAGCCAGATTGGCGGCAACAATATCGCGGATATAGACAAAATCTCGCATTTGTTCACCATATTTGAACAGACGCGGTTGATTGCCAGCCTTCACCTGCTCATACAACTGCAGCATCATTGACGCGGTTTTATTGCCGGATTTTTCATTTTTATGCGTTTCACCCGGCCCATAAACATTGAAATAGCGTAGCCCGATAATCGGAGCTGCATGTGTCTCGTAGCGGCGACTGGCGAGCCGGTCCATTGCCAGCTTTGAAAATCCGTAGATATTTTCCGGGTCTTCGCCAGAACCCACTATATTGGGGGCAGGTGAATTACCATATGTGCCCGCCGATGATGCATAGATCATTCGCGTACCGGATATATGGCAGGCTTCCAACATGTCAGCGAAGGCATTGGTATTGACCTCAATCATAAGGCGCTGATCCATGATGGTGGTGTCTGTAATGGCAGCTTCATGGAAAATGGCGGAAAAAGCGCCATCGGCGATTTCTTCGAGCAGAGTCGGATCATCACTGTCAGCGGCGCGTACTTCGCAATCCACATGAATCAGATTACGCCAGTCGCCGGATGAAAAATCATCCACCACCAGCACATCCGTACCGGGCCGTTTAACCAGTGCTGCTGCTATATTGGAGCCAATATATCCGGCACCGCCGGTGACCAGTATTCTTTCACTCATGTAATCATCATCCGTTGTTGATTTGATCAGGACTCTGCACTTTCCCACTGTAATTGTAATGCCTGGAGCGCCAGTGTGGTGGCTTCGTTACAGATATTATATCCTGCTTTTTTATTAACGCTGGCGGTAATATGGGAGGCACTGCTGTTACGCAGATCCGAATCACTGAAGCCTGCTTCGGCGAGCAGACGCGCAATCCAGCTACCTAAACCAGGCAATTGCGAAATACGCACAATATGAATCAGCACATCGCAGCGTTCGGGCGAAACCTGATTGCCGGTGGCTACGGAGAGTGCCTGTGCATCCTCTTCAGCCAGGCTATCAGCCGGTTTACACAGTAGTTTGAATATCACCCATTCGCTTTCTGACAGAAAGTCACGGTTCTCATGCAGAGGAAATGCGCCCGGCAGTGCCTGTACTTTATGCATATTCTATATCACCTGAAAGCTGTATTTTAATATGGGGGGCGATGTTACGTGCCGTAAGAATCTACGCAAGCATAGTGACTGTATCATCTGGATACTGATGCGTTCTAATTCGTTGGACTATCATCATGATCATCGGCATGATTTACAATCAGCTATGAGGCGACAAAAAGGGAGATGATTATGCGTTGGTCAGAAACTCGGGATATCAGTAAATCAGCTTTTCATCGCAAGAAAATCACTGTAGTCGGGGCAGGCAATGTGGGTGCAACAGCCGCTTTTCTGGCTGCTCAGAGAGAATTGGCGAATATAGTCATGGTCGATGTGATGGAGGGAGTGCCTCAGGGTAAAGCGCTGGATATGTTTGAGTCTTCGCCTATTCAGGGGTTCGACGCTTATGTGCAGGGAACGCAGGATTATGCCGATACAGCTGACTCCGATCTGGTGATTATCACTGCCGGCATTGCCCGTAAACCCGGCATGAGCCGCGATGATTTACTGAATATCAATGTAAAAATCGTTGCCGAAGTGACACGTAATATCGTTAAATATTCACCTGATTGCATTATTCTGGTGGTGACCAATCCGCTCGATGCGATGGTATATACGGCTTTGAAAGTGTCCGGCTTTTCGAAGCAGCGGGTGATTGGCATGGCCGGTGTGCTGGATTCGGCGCGTATGCGAGCCTTTATCGCTGGAGAGTTGCGGGTGTCGATTGAAAATGTGGCAGCTTGTGTGCTCGGTGGGCATGGCGATACGATGGTTCCGGTAC
>JAUZQI010000148.1 GCA_030951095.1 Mariprofundus sp.
GCAGCATCAACAGCGGCATCGGTTGTTCCGGTAGCAGCATCAACAGCGGCATCGGTTGTTCCGGTAGCAGCATCAACAGCGGCATCGGTTGCCCCGGTAGTTGTTTCTGGTGCAGAAGCCTCTGTTGCTGCTGGTTGAACTGGTGCTTCTGCTTTCTCGGAGTTACAACCCGCCATTGCTAAGCCCATAGCAATACATATCATAGTAAAAAATCTCATTATTTCCCCCTTCAGATGAAATTCGTTGATAAAGTATAGACTATTTTCTGAATTTTGCAAAAATATAATATTTTTCTCTGGGTTGTAGCTGTGTTGGTGAGAAATTGGCACAGGTCTGTCTTCCTGATGGTATGCGGGTGATTGGAACGGCGCGTAGCAAAGGCCGGGCGAGACAACCTCAAAGTTTGAAAGATGGCATCATGCACAAGGCTGCACATAACACGCCACTCACGGAATGGTAGAAACGGAACCACTACCTTATCAGCCAGGGTTGAACATTAAAGCTTGGTGAGCCCATAGAATAAGGCGGGCAATCAGGACGCTTGATTATGCCAGAGTCATAAAGCTTGCAGGCAAAGAACCACTTGCAAAAGTCTGAGTGGATGAGTTGCAATCCCACGTCGAGTGCGTTTTGGAATGGAATGAGGAGGATGGTGGTGCCATTCTCCGAAATTCCAGTTCGACAATGCGCCGGAGTGGGGAAGTAAATCGCCGTTCACGACTTTTGCAAGTGGCTCCAAAGTCAGAACATATTCAGATTTAGCCATTTGATATGCGCCAGCGAGCGTCTGAAATGTTGCCAGTCCCATTGTTTCCCCGGATCCCATTTGCGGCCCGGGGCAATATCCTGATGTCCGACAATGCGCCCAGTTGTAATGGCCGGATAGCGCTGCATCAGCGTTTTGCACAGGCGTGCGGTTTCACGATACTGTGCAGATGTGAATCGGTTGACTTCATCGCCAATCATTTCGATGCCGACAGCGTAATCATTACAGCCGCTTTTACCTTGCCATTCGGATATGCCGGCATGCCATGCCCGCCTGTCGCATGCTACGAATTGTGTAACAGAGCCCTCACGATCGACCACAAAATGAGCTGAAACTTTTACACCATGCAGCGAATCAAAACTTGGATGCGCCGTATAGTCTAGCTGCCCTGTAAACAGATCCTCAATATATCTAGAGTTGAACTGTCCTGCCGGCAAGCTGATCGCATGTAGCACAATCATATTGATTTCCACACCGTTTGGGCGGGCGTTGTGATGGGGTGAATTGCGTTGGCGCATGGGCCTATCATGAGTTGCCCATTGTACGATGTCATGCTCCGAATAGATTATAGCTTTATTCGTACGCAGTTTCCGTCAGAATTGCACCATGACTACCACTTCTCAGGAAACAGCACGTTTGATGAGGATGGCAACCTATGCCTCCACATCGGTTGCCATTACTCTTATTTTGATCAAAACCGTAGCCTGGATTATGAGTGATTCGCTCAGCCTGTTGGCGACATTGATAGATTCCTGTCTGGATGCACTGGCTTCGCTTATTAATTTACTTGCTGTGCGTCATGCGCTGACACCAGCTGATAAACAACACCGTTTCGGTCATGGCAAAGCGGAAGCACTGGCCGGTTTGGGCCAGGCGACATTTATTACCGGGTCGGCACTGTTTCTAGTACTGGAATCGGGTTCCCATTTATGGCATCCGATTCCGATTTCATCCATGCCGGTAGGCGTGGCTGTGATGATTATTTCCATGCTTGCAACATTTGGTTTGCTAAGCTTTCAGAAGCATGTGATTCGCAAAACAGGTTCGACAGCCATCAAGGCCGATCATCTGCATTACAAAACCGACCTGCTGGTTAATGCTGGTGTTATTGTCGCCTTGCTGCTGGCTGTTTATGGCTGGGCGGGATTTGATCCACTGTTCGCTATTCTGATTGCCGCTTATATCCTTTTCAGTGCATGGGAAATTGCTCGGGAGTCACTCGATTTGTTAATGGATCGGGAGTTACCCGATGACGAGCGGGCAAAAATCAAGGCCATCGCCCGCAATCATCCACAAACTCGCGGCATGCACGATCTGCGTACACGAAAATCCGGAACGACAGTATTTATTCAACTGCACCTGGAACTCGATGACAGCTTAACCCTCTTGCAGGCTCATGCGATCGCTGATGATGTCGAAGCCCGTATCCTGGCCGAATATCCCGGAGCCGAAGTTATCATCCATGAAGACCCGGCCAGCCTGATGGAGCCGAAACCGGAATTTGCCGAATGAACAGGCCGCTGGCCTCATGGGGATTCAATATTCTATGCTGGTTTTGTCTGACTGTTCCTGCGTTTGCTGCAACCGATATCATTGAAGTCTATTTTCTGTCTATGCAGGAGGCGGTCGATGTGGCCAGAAGCCAGTTGTCCGAGAATGGGAAAGTGGCTGTTATCCCTTCCCGACATGTGTTGCTTATTGATGATGACAGCGTGCATATCAACAAGGCGAAAGCATGGCTTAAACGGCTGGATCATCCGCCGGGCCAATACACCGCCTATGTCAATATCGAAGATGTTAGTTCAGAAACGAACAATGCATCGAATGCATCAGGCTATGTTGCATTGGGAAAACTTGCCGGTGGTTGGCTGAAAGTGAAACTGCAGCATCAGCAGCAACGTTCCAGCCGGCGACAATCGTTTCAGTTGCGTATTTCGAGTAATCATCCAGGCAGTATTGAAACAGGTGTGATTCGCTCATACAGTCAGGAAACAAGGTTGTGGCTTTCCGGCTACGGTGTTGTGCGTGTCAACAGTGTTGAGCTGATTCCGCTTACATCCGGATTCAATATCGCGGTCAGCCCGGCTGGCACAGATCAGGTTCGCGTGCGCATTGTGCCGTGGATGAAGCGG
>JAUZQI010000149.1 GCA_030951095.1 Mariprofundus sp.
CACAATAAATATCTGGCTTTTGCTTGATGTGGCTGCCTGAGCCGGAAACCCCGGCAGGGAAATAGTAGCAACATTCGGCATGTAGTCGGTGCCCGGAGCAATGATTGCTGAGCTTCCCAGCATCAATTGCATATCTTCGGAAAAAGCCACGCCGGCGGGATTATACCATGCTGCGGATGCATCATCGGCTACCGCTGTAAATGCATTTCCCATACCGGTGGATCGCGCCGCCATCTCACCGATTTGAAAACCGCCAGCCATGGCAGTCTGGCCACAGCACACTAAAGCACCGATCAAAACCAACAGTCGCCTCATCATCAATCCTCCCCGCTGAAACAAGCGTAGTAATCTTATGACATGAGGATGCTTTTGCAATCGTGGGGTTTTGAAATGACAGTTATCAGAATTTCAACAGGAAGTGCACCAGTCGTTTTGTTGTGGCCGAAAACAATTTGTCGGTATAAAAACTGCCGGCAATGCGTTTATTGGCTTCGGCCAATGTTGGATACGGGGCAATCATCGAGGCCATTGCACCGATTTTCAGTTTCTGACTGATGGCCAGAATCCAGGGCTGAATCAGTTCTCCGGCATGGATGCCAACAATGCTGGCTCCCAGAATAAATCCTTTCGGGGTGGTAATCACCTTGATCATGCCTTCCGTACGTTTCTCCGCCTGCGCCCGGTCGTTTTCCTCAAACTGCCAGCGTAGTACCCGGATATCATGCCCGGCCTCAATCGCATCAGCCTCGCTCATGCCCACATGTGCCAGTTCCGGATCAGTATAGGTCACCCACGGCACCGCCGAGTAATTCACTTTGGCCGGCAACTTGAACAACATATTCCTGATCACAATGCCAGCCTGATAAGCAGCCATGTGGGTAAACTGATATGGCCCTGCCACATCACCAATGGCAAAGATGTGTTTATTACTGCTGCGCAAACGCGCATCAATGTCCACGCCTCTGGGGCTGTAGTTCACACCTGCCGCTTCCAGATTCAAGTCGTTCACATTGGCGCGACGACCGGTTGCGATCAACAAATGCGAACCGATAGCGCACTGCTTACCCTTATCTGATGAACATCTGGCTGCGATTTGGCCATCGGCTGTTTTCTCCAGCTTCAGATTGCGCCCGCCTTCAACAAGGTTGAGCCCTTCACCCTGGAGTCGCTGGATGACAATTTTCGTTAGTTCCGGATCATCTTTAACAAGCAACCGCGCCATTTCCATCACCGTAACTTCGGCACCCAGCCTGCGATGCGCCTGCGCCAGTTCCATGCCAATCGGGCCGCCACCGATCACAATCAAATGGGTGACCGGTTCCGTGTTATCAAAAATATTTTCATTGGTAAAATAATCGACCTGATCGAGTCCTTCGATCGGCGGCACAAAGGCAGAAGAACCCGTAGCCAGCACAAAATATTTTGCCCGAATCTGTTGGTCACCCGCTTTTAACGTGTGCTTATCAATAAATTCACCGGCAGCACGAATAACCGTCACGCCCAGTTTCTCAAATCGTTCCTGTGAATCGTTTGGTGCGATGGCAGCAATGACGCCATGCACATGATCGTGTACCCCCTGCCAATCCACCTGCGGCGGCTGCGAAACAATACCAAACTGGCAGGCCTCCCGCATCGACTGGGCAACATGCCCTGCTGCCAGAATAGACTTGGAAGGTACGCAACCGGTGTTCAGGCAATCGCCACCCATCTCGGCTTTTTCCACCAGAGCCACTTTCGCGCCCATTTGCGCAGCTCCTGCAGCCACACTCAGCCCTCCGGAACCGGCACCAATCACACAAACATCGACTTTAATCATATCAATTCTCCATTCTTGTTTGAGCAATCAAAATCAGTTTGCCGCAAAGAAAATCAAATCTAGTTCTATCTCGACCCTTGTTTTTTACTTTGCGTACCTTTGCGCCCTTTGCGGTTCAATCCTATAGCCAAAAGTCAGTTCTTGGCTGAAAACCGCTTATACACCACAGGAATCAGAGCCAATAGTGCCAGCCCGGCAAAGGCGGCCATAATCTCCGGTGTCATCACACCCGTTAACGATATATCACCCCCCTGTTCCAGTACACTACCCAGGCCCGAACCGGTCAGTGCAAACACAAAGGTGGCTGGCATAATCCCGAAAAAGGTGGCGATCACATAGACACGCAGAGAAACACCGAGGAAGGCAGGTGCCAGATTAACCAGGAAAAATGGAAAAATCGGCACCAACCTCAATACAAACATATAACTTAGCGCATTTTCGGAAAAACCGGCCTGCATCTTTTTCACAGCGCCACCAGCTTTGGCCATCAGGAAGTCACCCAGCGATGTTTTGGCAATCAGAAACAGCGCCGATGCGCCGATGGTCGCACCGATCACTGCGTACAAAGCGCCCACTGTAGCGCCGAACAGCAAGCCACCGGATAACGTCATCATCAAGCCCCCCGGCAGAGAAAAAGCAACGACCGCAATGTAGAGCAATATATAAAGCAGTGGTGCCAGAATGACATGTGCATCCACCCATGCGGACAACCACGCCTTATGCTCAGCCAGGGCATCAAAGCCCAAAAAACGGCCAAGATCAAAGGCAAAGAAAATTACTAGAGCAAGCACCAGCACTAATAATGGTATGACGCGTTTAAACATATTCATCCTCTTTTCGGCCCTCATTTTTCAACAATCAGTGTGTAATCAGGTGTCGGGTTCAAAGGGCACGAGTAACGATATTCACCCGGTTCAAGTGAAATGGCATAGTCGCGTACGCCTCCAGTAGTAATGCCGCCACCGGAAATACCGGGCAAGCTCCAGCGTGACAGTCCTGCCCCACGCAACCAGAAGCCCAACTCATAAGGCACATCACGATTTTTCACTCGGAACACATAATCACCGGCTTTCAAACGCAACGACTGCACCCGTTTCAGTCGTTTATCCTGGCTTGCCTTGTTGATACTGCGACATGAATCAGCCGATTTGCTGTTGAAATGATGATCAATCCCTTCAGCCTCGACAAACTGACAGGCAGTCTGTGTCAGTACAACCACCTCATTGCCCAGCACACTAAAAGCACCCAATAACAAAACCATGACTGGTAATCCGGCCATATAAAGAGCCACTTGCAAAAGTCGTGAACGGCGATTTACTTCCCCACTCCAGCGCACTTTCGAACTGGAATTTCGGAGAATGGAACCACCATACTCCTCATTCCATTCCAAAAATGCACTCGAAGTGGGATTGCAACTCATCTACTCAGACTTTTGCAAGTGGCTCATAAATACAAATTTTCTCATACTCCCATGGTCGTTACGCTGATCGGAGCATTACAGACCATCCACATCCGACTTCGACTTCGCTACACTGCGCGACCCTTAGATGGAGTAGCCACATGAGCCTGAACACTGAAATCGAAAAACGCCGCACCTTCGGCATTATCTCGCATCCGGATGCCGGCAAAACAACGCTGACAGAAAAGCTGTTGATGTTCGGCGGTGCCATTCAAATGGCCGGTGCAGTCAAGGCGCGCAAGGCCAGTCGGCATGCCACTTCAGACTGGATGAAAATCGAACAGGAACGCGGCATTTCTGTTGCATCATCTGTGATGAAATTCAACTATCAGAGCAATGGCCACGATTACGAAATTAACCTGCTCGACACACCGGGGCATCAGGATTTCTCTGAAGATACCTATCGCGTGCTGACCGCCGTCGATTCCGCCATGATGGTGATTGATTCGGGCAATGGTGTGGAGCCGCAAACTGAAAAGCTGATGGAGGTCTGTCGTATGCGCAATACCCCCATCGTCACCTTCATCAACAAGCTGGATCGTGAAGGGCTGGAACCACTGGATCTGCTGGCGGAAATCGAGGAAAAGCTACAAATCGAATGCGCACCGATGTCGTGGCCGATTGGCATGGGCAAAGCATTCAAGGGCGTATACAATCTGTACAAAAAAGAGCTGAATCTGTTCTCGGCCGGTTCCAAAACAAACGATTTTGATACAATCCAGATCAGTGACCTCTCTGACCCGCGTCTGGATGAACTGCTGGGCACACAGGCCGATGAGTTGCGTGATGATATCGAATTGCTGGAAGGGGCTGCAGACCCGTTCGATCTGGAGCACTTCCTGGCTGGTTCGCAAACCCCTGTCTTTTTTGGCTCGGCTATCAATAATTTCGGTGTCAAAGAACTGCTGGATGCGTTTGTAGAGTTATCGCCTGCCCCCGGCCCACGCGACGCTATGGAACGCACTGTACATCCTGAAGAAGCGGACTTCTCCGCTTTCTGCTTCAAGATTCAGGCTAATATGGATCCGATGCACCGTGATCGCATTGCATTTTTTCGTATTTGCTCCGGCAGATTCAGCAAAGGCATGAGCGTGCGCCACCACCGGCTCGGCAAGGATATAAAAATACCCAACGCAACAATTTTTATGGCTCAGAATCGCAGTCATGTCGAGGAGGCTTATGCCGGCGACATTATCGGTATTCACAATCATGGCACCATCAAAATCGGAGATACATTCACCGGCAAGGAGCCGTTGAAATTCACCGGTATTCCGAACTTCGCACCGGAACTGTTCCGGCGGGTACGCCTGAAAGACCCAATGAAACGTAAGCAGTTACACAAAGGGCTGGTACAACTTTCTGAAGAAGGTGCAGTGCAGGTGTTTAAAACCATGTTGGGTGGCGATTATATTCTCGGCGCGGTCGGCGTATTGCAATTCGATGTTACCGTTGCAAGGCTCAATGCCGAGTACAAGGTCGATGCCGATTATGTTGCCACCGATTTTCAGGTTGCCCGCTGGGTCACCTGTAAGGATGACAAAAAAATGGCGGAATTCCGTCGTTTGTTCGAATCCGCTCTGGCTGAAGATGCTGACGGCTTTCTCACCTATCTGGCTTCCAGCGCCTGGAAACTGAACTATACCGAAGAACAATGGCCGGATATCACTTTCCACAAAACGCGGGAACATATTTGATTCGAGCCATCCATGGCCCTCATCCTTCGGGAAGGTTGGAACCCGTCTAATTCGACTATCCTGCCGCGTGTGATTCGGATCATCCCCCTGCCCTTTTGTTCCTGCCTTTGTCCGAATTGATAAATTATGATGCATTGGTTGAGTTGAATAGTTTTACACAGAATATCTCTGATCTGCTAGACTAGGGTAACCAGAGCAGCAAAGGAGGCAGTCATGATCAAACATGGTAAAATCCTGGTGCCGACAGATTTCTCCGAACAATCCAGCGAGGCACTGCGCCGTGCAGTTGAACTGGCCACCCTGCATCATGCCGAAATTCACCTGCTGCATGTGATGGAACCTGCCATCTACTTTGAAACGGATATGATTCCTGTTTCGCCGGTGAATGAAATCAATAATGCAATGCGTAAGGGGGCGAACAAGCGCCTGGAGAAGCAGGCTGTAGAAGCCGGATTCCCTGTCATCATGCACATGGAAGAGTCCACTGGTGAACCTGCCCGGACAATCTGCATGTTTGCAGAATCTATGCCGGTCGACCTGATCCTGATCGGGCGTCATGGACATCAGGGTCCGCTGGAACATTTTCTGATTGGTTCGACTGCAGAACGTGTTGTACGCCATGCAAACTGCTCCGTACTTGTCGCTATGCCGCATGGTCTGTTCAGTGACGTCAGCAATGAAGAATAAGCTCCGTATGCATCCGGGCCAGATTATTCCGTAAAGGACAGTTCCAAAAAGCCCCGCTACACTTCGCGCCATGTACGATACGCACGCTGAGGATTATGATAAATTTGAAAACGTTGAGCGGCTGAACAAGAGCCAGCAGAAACGTGAGATTCAGGAACTGCTGGAGTTAGGCAAACATCTGGCCTCGCTCGATGCCGTAGCACTGGGTAAAATGAACCTGCCTCATAAGCTGTTTCATGCCTTGATGGATGTTCAGTCCATGAAACATGGTGCTGAAAAGCGGCAGTTCAAGCTTGTCTGCAAAATACTTCGACAGGTAAACACTGAATCACTACAACAAACCATCGATGAGCTTGAGGTGAAAAAAGAAGATCAGGATAAAAACTTTCACCGCACAGAACGCTGGCGTGATCGCCTGATTGAAGAAGGCCAAACGGCCATGACTGAATTTATGGCGAAATATCCGCAGGCCGGTGCCGGCGAAATCCGTCAATTGGTACGCAATGCCAATAAAGAGTTGCAACAAAACAAGCCGCATAAATCCTCCCGGGCTCTGTTTCGCTTGTTACGGAATATCATACAATAAATGGCAGCATTTGCCTCATGAGGCAAACAGCAACCCTGCATATATGCTATCGTCACCCGCCACTGGCTTCGCTGCATCTGATCAATCTGGTTAGGGAAGCGCTGATCAAACCAGATTTA
>JAUZQI010000015.1 GCA_030951095.1 Mariprofundus sp.
GCGACATGGTCGATTTCCTTGAGCATCAGTTCGAGATAGGGCGCTGCGCGGTGATACTGCTTTGTGACGATTTTATTGAAGCCGCAGTAATAGCATACGGTGTTGCAAAACGGGATATGAATATAGAGCGACAGCGGCGCATCATCGGATGCCACGCGCCTCAGGGTCGTTTCATAGTCCGTAGGGCCAATGCCTGTATGAAACATCGGCGCGGTCGGGTATGAGGTATAACGCGGCCCGGCTTTATCGTATTTTTTGATGATTTTCAGGTCAAAAAGATCAGCGCCCCCCAGTTGGGAGGCGCTGGTGACTTGGTGCTCGTTGGTCATTAGTTTATGTCAGCTCTCATGTAAGCCATGATATCCCGAATGCTGTCAGATGGCAATTTTTCCACTTTTTTACCGGCGCGATCAACATGGCGACCATGCCGAATACGCAGATCCAGCAGTCGATCACTCAAATCAGCAATAGAACGCGATACTGCGGCATTACCAATCACCTTGATATCGCCTGGAGTAGCATGACAAGCGCTACACTTGCTTGCATACAGTTTTTTACCATTGGCTGGATTGGCCAGATAACGCAGTGAATTCACATAGGTGGCGACATCGGCGATATCCGTGTTACTCATCTGATGACGCTTGCTGATCATCAGTGTGCCCGGACGCCCATAACGCATGGTGTGAACAATTTCAGACAGGTTGAGCTTGGTATAAACCAGATTTCTAGCCCCTACGCCTGTCTGTGCGCGGCCATCCTTGCCGTGACAACTGGAGCAAACCTCTAAAAAACGATGCTTGCCGTTAGCTAGGCTGGGGGTGTAGTCAAAAGTGCGAATATAGTCAATGACTTCTTCGATTTGCAATGCATCCAGCGCGTACTTTTTGGGTGTCATGGCGGTGCCTTTGACACCGTAGGTAATGATACGGCGCATTTCATCGCGGCTAATCAGCTTGGCTATAGCCCGGTGATTGCGCGCCGGGAATGGTTTCAGGCTTTTGCCATAAGCGCTTACTTCACCAGTTGGCCCATGGCATTTGGCGCAACTGGCCTGGTAGAGAGCCTTGCCATCCATAGTATCGGCCGCTGAAGCGGATACCGGTATTATTATGAGGGCGGCAAGCGCCCCCATCCATTGTTTGATTTGCATATTTTTCCTTCCCCGAAAAAATTGAACGGCTAACTATTTACTACTCGCCTACTTAGCGCAAGGGTTGTTAGCACAGGGGTTGGCAGCAGCAGGCTGCTTGCTCTGAACAAATGCAACCATGGCATCAATCTCTTCGGCGCTCAGTTTTTTCTTGAATTTCGGCATCATTTTACGACCATCGGCGATGGCGGCTTTCAATACAGCCGGATCGGCATTCATATCCTTGAAGGCAGGGCCGACTTTTTTCTTGTCAATTTTGTGGCACATTTTGCATTTTTTACTATATATCTTGTCGACATCAACATCAGCCATTGCCACCTGAGATGTCAGGCCAAAGCAGGCTGCAGCCGCTAAAATAAGATATGTTTTTTTCATTTTCTTCTCCGTTGTGCTCCCGGCTTGCCGCCGTGGGTGCATGATAGCCTCTGATTCAATCAAGCTTGAGTGGAATGATTGCACTCAGAGAGCAAACTATTACACTGATTCTATATGATGTGACCGGTGTTTTTCAAGTTCGGCATTATAACGAAGAATAATTAGAATTCAATTACTTCAATCAATTCAATTACTTGAGTTAAACAATAGGTTATAGGGGCTCAACCTAGGGGAGTCTTACAGAGGGATAAACATCATTCATAATACCTTGGTGTCAATCCTCTTTTCGAATAGCCCTATTATATAAATTGACGGAACAGAATAGCACCCTATAATGCCGAAAAATTTTTAGGCGGTAGTCAACAGCATGACAAAAATAACCACAAAATTCAGACGCTTTACCGATCTCTCAGTCAGCGAACGAATGCTCTTTACGATCTTTTTAATTACCATTGGTTTGGGCTATCTTTTTGCTTTGGCTCATACTTACTATTCTCATGCCAACCGCGACGGAGAACCGGGTTTGTCCGTTGAAGATATCAAAATCGCCTATTATGGCAAAAGCGAGATCACCAGACTCGGTGCCGGGCTGAATGCCGGCATGGCGGATAATCTGGAATTCCCCGGACAAAAAGATATCATCTTTAAATGGATTGAAGATGGAGCAGATGAAACAGCATTCAATGATAAAATTGCGCCCATTCTGAATGAGAATTGCATTGCATGCCATTCAGTTGAATCAGGCATGGGGATTCCACCGATGACCTCGTATGAAAAGATTCAAGAGCTTACAAAAATGGATACCGGCGTATCTATTAAAAGTCTGGTTCGCGTTTCTCATATTCACATGTTCGGCATTGCCTTTATCCTGTTCTTTGTGGGGCGTATTTTTGTCTTGAGTGAAATCCCTGTCACGTTAAAGCGGGTGATGGTGGTTGTTCCTTTCCTGGCTATTCTACTCGATATTCTCTCATGGTATCTGACAAAGTTCATTCCGGGCTTTGCCTATGTGGTTGTACTGGCAGGTGGAGTGATGGGCATTTCGCTGGCTGCCCAGATATTGGTATCCATTTACCAGATGTGGTTCTATGCGCCTCATAAGCGTGTAGAAATGTAATTGTTCTGATCATTCAGTTCGCACTGACTTTATGCGAACAACCCTTGCGTTAAAGAAATTTGTGGTAAATAGTTAGCCTATCATTTTGACAGGGAAGGTGAGGCTATGCGTATTAATCAATGGATTGGGATTTTTTTGCTTATGGCTTTGGTTCCGGTAGCCGCATCAGCAAATGGTAAAATAGATGGCAAGCAACTGTACAACCAGTTTTGCAGTAAATGCCACGCCGAAGATGGCACCGGCAGTGAAAAGGGGAAGGCGCTCAAGCCATTTCCGGCCCGTAACCATCGAGCAATTGCACAGTTAGTCGGGCGAGACGAGATGCGTCGGATTATCACTTACGGGGTAGCCGGCACCGAGATGAAGCCCAAGAAATACACCCTGAATGGACTGGAAATCGAAGCAGTCATTGATTATATCAAGACTTTCACATACGCCGTCAACCTGAAGAACGGTAAAAAGCGTTTTGAACAGGTCTGTTCCACCTGTCATGGCATGGATGGCAGATCCAATACCGGCATGGGCGCCAAAGATCTCGTTTATACGAATCTGGATCTTATCGGTGTCATGCACGCGATACGCTATGGTCGCCATGATACCAAGATGACAAGCCAGCGCCATCATCTCAACAATATGGATATTGCCGATATCACCCACTATGTGTATTCCCTGCGTTATATGACCAACCCTGCCAATGGCAAAAAGCTATATGCAAATCAATGCGCCTCTTGCCATTCAGAACCTGCCACGATCAAGTTAATTGGAAATGCAGCGATGGCGAGAACAGTTGCCGGCACCAGCGACCGCTTGCTGGATCTGCGTATTCTCCATGGCCGTCATGTTAGAAGAGCTGGCAAAAAAGTCGGCAAACTCTCATCAGATCAGGTTCGGGATATCATCGCATATATGAGGAAAAATATTTAATCCGAAGTGTCTGATGACAGTTGAAGCTGCAACCAGTTCAAGGCTGTTCGTTCATCCTCGAAAGCACCTTCCAATTGGGCTGTATATGCTTTTTTGATGTTCCGCCCTATGTCAGGGCCAGAGCTCATCCCTAATTTCAGTAAAAGCTTCCCGGTGACAATGGGTCGGGGACTCGAACGATGGTGGTTGAGTTCAGATGCCTGTTGTAACCATGCCAAAGCCGGCCTGGATGGCGGGGCAGGGGAGCGACCGGAAGCATCGGCCTCGACCAGCATTTCCCATAATTCTATGTTGGCCGGTTCGAGTCGGTGAGAGAGTCGCCGCACCGCCCTGGGGGTTGGCTCCCCGTGTAAATGGGTGATGTGATCCAGCACCAGCGGACGAATGAATTTGAACACACGCTCCGGGGCGCCGATTTTATGCAAAAACCGTTTTGCAGGGCTTATGCCTGCTTCACTATGTCCCGGTGAACATATCTCTCCTGGCTCACCGGACACAGTGCAGGCTGGCTTGCCCAGGTCATGGCACAGGGAAGAGAACAATAGATATTCTGTTATATTGTCATCCAGCTTGTTTTTGTCGGCAATCCGTGCGGCTTGATCACAAACCTGCAAGGTGTGCGTCCAGACATCGCCTTCGGGATGCCAGCGATGCGATTGCGGACAGCCGAGCATGGTATTTAATTCAGGATAATGGCTAAGCCAGCCACTGTCACCAAGTGCTTGCAATCCATACGATGGAAAAGCGGCGTGACTCCATTTCTGCCATTCGCCCCAAATACGTTCTGTGGATAGCGTATCCGCTTCTGCAAGCATTGTTTTGCATCGTTTTGCAGTTTGTTTGTCGAGTTTCAAACGGAAACGTGCAGCGAACTGCATCGCCCTTAACGGCCTGAGTGGATCTTCACTGAATGCATCACTAACATGCCGCAATTGGCTGTTTTCAATATCTTTTATACCATGATAAAAATCCATAAGTTTCTTTTCAAGGGGGTCAAACATCATGGCGTTGATGGTAAAATCGCGCCGTAAACTGGCCTTTTCGGGAGGCAGATTCGGATCAATTGAAATATCAAAACCACGATGGCCGCTGCCAGATTTCGCTTCTGATCTGGGCAGAGCCACATCGATTTCCAGCTTATCCATCCATAATTTGAATACGCCGAAATGACGACCAACAAGTTCCGTGCGTCCAAGTTCTATCAGGGTTCGTTTGAGTTCATCCTGTTGCAGGCCAAACACTTCTATATCAAAATCGTTCGGTTGAATGCCCAGAATCAGGTCGCGAACACATCCGCCCACCAGCCATGCATGTCCACCGGCAATGCTAATTTGGCGACAAAGCGTATATAATGATTCAGGCAGGGCGGCACTATTAAATTCATGCATATCGTTATTCCACGTGCAGCCATGCATAAAGGCAAGGGAAAGAGTAAAGAAATGGGGGCGTTTGGCTGCAACTCCCTTCATATAATTCACAATTATTTGGTGTTTCTATGGGATATAAACGCCAGTTTTAAGCATCAATATCTGAATAATATGGTATCTATAGAGCTACTTGCAAAAGTCTGGGTGGATGAGATGCAATCCCACTTTGAGTCGATTCTCAGGCTGGATTGAAAGGTATGGCGGTTCCATGCCTCGAAGAATCAGCTTGGGTTAGCCCTTCAATCAATGCTTATCGCTAACAATGATTTCTCAAAAGGTTACCTCAATCTACTTGTTGATAAGATTATTGTGAATGATGATGAAGCAGTTATAAAAGGAAACAGCAGGGTGCTGATGGAAACTCTTAGTGGCATAAAAAAAGGCACTCTCGAAAGAGTGCCCAGTTTTATAGCAGTTTGGCGTCCCCAACCGGATTCGAACCGGTGTTGCCGCCGTGAAAGGGCGGTGTCCTAGGCCGACTAGACGATGGGGACCTTTGGAACGCGGCGAAGATTAGCGAACACTTCTGCTTCGTCAATCAAAATATAAACAGGATAATGCCTGTCTCGTTCATCACAATTGTAGGTGTCGCACTCAATCGTTCATCTCATCCATTAGCTCAGGCCAGGCATCTCTAACATATTCATACCCGGACCACAGAGTCAGAAAGGCAGCGAACCACAACAGAATAAGCCCAATAAGATGCAGGGGAAGGCCAAAAATATCGACATGTAAAAGCAATGTTGAAATGGCAATCAATTGTATGGCGGTTTTCCATTTGGCAATCAGGGAGACATGAACAATAGTGGCTCGTTGAGCCAGCCACTCGCGTAATGCACCGATTGTAATTTCACGGCCAATGATGATAACAGCCAACAGGGCAGGGGCCATATCAGCAGATACAAGCAATACCAAAGCTGATGCAACCAGTAATTTATCTGCAACCGGATCCAGAAAGCGGCCAAATGGTGTTACTTCATTCCGTAATCGGGCAAGATATCCATCCAGATAATCTGTGAGTGCAGCAATAATAAATAATATACCGGACAACCAGTGGCCCAAATCACCGGGAATAAGAAAGGCCACCATAAATACGGGGATAATAAGTACCCTTCCAATGGTAAGCTGGTTTGAGATTGTCCATTTCATCGTGCACAAAGTATTACTGATGCATTGCTGTGGTAAAGGTTTATCTGGACGGCTTTGCCGCCGACTGGGGATAGGCCGGGGCTGCGAAATTAATAAGGCGTGTAAGTTATTGATTATAAATGCTTAATTTGCAATGATATGATCTGGTTTGCCGGCAGGCGTAATGCTCTTTATTTCGCCATAAACGCTTTCATAGCGTGTGATATTGTCCTGTAAAACGGAGATTATTCGTTTGGCGTGGGATGGACTGACAAGCACGCGTGAGTTAAGCACGGCGGCGGGATGCGTGGCCAGAATAAAATCCAGTATAAACTCCTCCTGTGTATGCGTCACAAACAATTGATTGGCATAGCGCCCGCCCTGAACCTCGGGGGGTACCTGTATTTGTAACTCCTGTTGTTGATCGACCTGATTCTCTACATTATCACTCATGTATAACCTCTTGTTTTTCAATGTCTTTAGCCTTGTTATAAAGTTGTTCAAGTTTATTTATGTCCATTTCCGAGAGTGATTGGTTCGCATGCATTGCCAAACCTTCCATGTACCTGAAACGCCGGCCAAATTTTCGATTAGTATGCATCAAACACAATTCTGCATCCAAATCCATTTTCCGCGCCAAATTAGCGAGTGTAAATAATAAATCACCAAACTCATCTTCCAAACGTTCCGGACCGGAGTGATTTAACACCTCATATTCAAACTCAGCCAGTTCTTCATGCATTTTATCGAGTACTTTCGATGCTTCAGCCCAGTCAAATCCAACCCTGGCGGCCCGTTGCTGTTGTTTCTGTGCATATTTCAGAGCCGGAAGCGGGGGAATACCGTCCATCAGGCTTTTTCTGTTCGCGTGTTCAGCATCTTTCAGCTGATTCCATTGATCATCCAGGTTATCAGGCACTGTTTTCCCAAACACATGAGGATGGCGGTAAATCATTTTTTCAATCAACGTATCAATCACATCAGCCAGATTAAACTGACCTGATTCTTCAGCAATACATGAATAGAACAGTATCTGAATCAGTAAATCACCAAGTTCCGTCTTCAAAGGCTGCCAATCATTATTGGATTCAACCTGATCAATAGCTTCGATAACTTCATGAACTTCTTCGAGAGTGTATTGGCGCAGTGACGATATAGTTTGCTCTCGATCCCACGGGCATTCCTCACGTAATACATTCATAAGTGTATATAACTTATCGTAATAATTACCTTTACTTGAAATACGATCTGGCACACATGCTCCCTATAACTTTACATAATATCCATTATGCGACGTTATTAAATAATGTTTATCATGATGTAATCATAAAAGGCCCGTGGATCTATCAACTATAAATGCTGTTGAGTCTCCCCCTCCTTTTTTCTATTCATGCAACTGTAAGTGTTCCTGAAACTGTCGCAAGTGATCTGACATAACACAGCAGCTTGCAACTTGTGCGTGGCAAGGCAAGTCTGCGCCTGAATTATTCGAGGGAGTTCCATGATCTATTTTGAAAGTAGCAAGCCGTTTCAGACATTCATCCCTGCCATACGCAGTGTTCTGACCAGTCCAACTGGTTTCTTTACTGAGCTAAAGCCGACGCCGTTCTTCAGCAATGCTATATTTTTCATTTCGGTTGTTATTTTCATGGCATCCTTTATCGGCACGATCTTTCACAGTCTGTCACTATTATTTCTGTTGCCGGTTACTTGGGGCTTGTCGTTAATCGGTATGTTTTTCTGGGCAGCTTATATGAGCTGGGCCGTCAAAACCCTGGGTAAAGGAAAATTGACCAAACCCCATGCGTTCCAGATTTCAGCCTATGCTGCCGCCCCCCTGATTCTGAGCGCTATTCCTGTTGTTGGTATTATAGCCAGCCTGTGGAATCTCTATCTTTTGTGGCTGGCGCTGATTCATCGCTGTAAAGTAAAAGCCGGTATGGCTGCACTCATTGTTGCTATTCCTGCCGTCATCTTTGCAGCATCCATCGCTGCACTACTGACGTTGGCATTCCAGGTATTCCCGCAACTCGGTCAGGGTTGATCAAGCGGGGCTTATGAGCCAATTGCAAAAGTTGTGAGCGGTGATCGGCTTCCCCACGCCGGCCCATTTCCGAGCTGTTGTTCGATCCATGAAACTACCATGCAATGAAAATCCATACATACAACCCTACCGCGCGACGGGACAACGCCTCGTGCTTCCCGAAAATGAACTCAACATGGGATTGCCGCTCATCCACCCAGAGTTTTGCAATTGGCTCTTATTACTGGAATTTCAATTCAAGCATACGTCCGCCCGTTTCATCAGCCATCTTTTTAAATGCGTATTTGGTGTTTCCGGTGCTGGTGCCTAACGGCAGCGTAAATACGGGCGCAGGTATTTCGCTATACAAGACTCTGTCTGTCGGAGGCTCATCACCAATCAGTAAATATGCTCCGGGCACTGGTGATGCCGCAGCAATATGGTGGAATGCATGGCCAATCGTTTCGTCCAGACCGATAAATGGAGCGTCTGCCATTAACTTGTCAAACATGGCAGCCATGCTGCCTATATATGTGCCCTCTTTGCGATTGGCATACCAGGTCAGTGCAGACAGATGTTTGCCAGAACGAATGGCGATCAGACGCAATACGGGAATCAGAAATGTGGTCACGCCGTGCATGGAGCCGGTTGCATCAACAACAATATGTAGATCCTTACCCGGAAGATTGCGCAAACCTTTAACGAACATATCAAAATCCTTGCGTCCTTTGCCGGTAGCCATTTGCGCACTAAGCATGACTTTATCTACCTGCTGCTGAACACCCTGTCCATCCATCAATGCCTGCAGATTATCAAGTTGTTCCTGCGCATCCACGCTGGCCAGATTATTGATCTCTTGTTGTAGCTTGCGATTTTGTTGTTCTGCTTTTGCCAAGTTTTCCTTGATAGAAGCCAGTTCTCTTTCGCTCACAGGATCACTTCTACTACCCTGTAATTGCGCATTAATCAGAATCAATGCGAATAAAAAAATAAAGGCGGCCAGCATCAGTAGCGCCATATCGGAGAATATTTCGTAGAAACTGGTATCCTGTTTAGGCTGGCGGCGACTGCGCACCGTTCAGTCCTTGCGACGGAACATACGTGCCAGCAGGCCGGGCCGAACACCGAGCGCATAACGGGCGTGTCCAGCCGCCAGTTTTCGAATCGGATCATTCTCGGCCAATTGGCCAATTTCAGCATGCATCAAACCCGCTTCTTTACGCATATGGCCCATTTCTTCACGGCTGGCTTTGAGAGCCATGTTCAGCAAGTTCACACGCCCCTGAAGTCGCTCAACGCTGGCGTCCAGGGCCCGCAAATCGCGTTCGTCACTAGGTTCCAGATCAGCCGATGCATGCACAAGGCAGGTTCTTAACATCAAATCCTGTAAACCGTTGATGGAAGCATCGGTAATCCACGAAAATACCCGCAGCAATACGCCGCCGAGCACCGAGCCGATGAGCGTAGTATAAAATGATACGCCCATGCCATTCATGGCGCTTCTTAAACCTTCCACCAGCATAGTGTCATCTGTACCGAGCGAGCCCAGTGCGCCGTTCAATCCGTTCATGGTGATCGTCATGCCAAGCACGGTACCGATCAGTCCCAGCGTAATCATCAAATTCCCCAGCAGACTGACAAACTGACTTACTCTGTGCTGGGCGGAAAATTCGACATCAATCAGCGCATCGACATCGGCACGTCCGTTTCGTTCCACAATCATATGCAGCGCATCAACAAAGTGATCCACCACGTGACCACCGCCCCTCTGGCGCAGGCCCGCCAGACCCTTATGTTCGACGGTGGCAGCAATCCGGTAGGCCCGGAACCATTCTGCTGTGAGTTTCATGGCCTGAATCAGGCTGACCGCGACACCCAGTATAAACATGCCGATAATCATCCATGTGACACGGGTCTGATCATGCTGAACAAACTCCAGCACATTGGCTTTGCGCGACATCATGGCAAATACCGTGGCCGCTGAAATCGCCCACCCCATCCACAATGCAAAGGTTCTTAATGCACGCTGATCCGCTCCATTATGTGCCACGTTTTGCTTCGCATTTGAAGCCATTTTGAGCCCCCTTCCCTACCCAGACAAGCTGGCATTCATGCTAAATCGCATTGCAAGTAATGATACTCGCTTATACTCACGCAGCAATAAAAAAGCCCGGACAGTTTCCTGTCCGGGCCTTTTTATGATCCTGAGTTTCTTATCCCTGGTTGCGGCCTTTCTCAGCCATATTGGATAAAAGTATCGGCACAATCAGGCCGAGTACGGCAAACATCAGAAATACTGGAATAAATGTCTCTAAATGCATCAAAAACCTCCCGTAAAATTCACTGCAGGCATCTTATAGTCGCCAATTCTGCTTTGCAAGCAAAAAGCAAATCTACAGAGCCACTTGCAAAAGTCGTGAGCGACAATCTGCCTCCCCACTTCGTCGTATTTCCAAGCTGAATCTTCGAGTTATGCGGGTGCGAACACAAAAGGGTCAGACTGAATATCCTGCATCGATGCACCTGCCATAAATACCTTTTGACGCAAGTCACTAACGATTTGCGGATCACCGCAGAGGTAAACGCGATAACCATTGAATGACCCCAATACCTGTCCTGGAATATCAACCACATTGCCCTGTTTTCCACCTTCCGGAGTATTACCATGCAGTACACATGGCGTATATTCAAACTGTGTGAATTGTTTAGCAAGTTCACGTAATTCCTCTATCAGATATAAACCCTGTGTGGCCAGACTGGCATGAAATAAATGAATAGAACCATGATGCCCCTGTTCAAGAGCATCACGTAAAATACCATGCAGCGGGGCAAGTCCGGTACCGGCACCTACCAGCAGCAGTGTCCGCCCGGGATCATCCGGCAGATAGAAACAATCGCCGGACGGGCCAAAGAAGGATAATTCATCACCTTCTGTTACTTCATCGAATAGCCAAGTACTCATACGCCCTTCCGGCACACGTTTGACATGCAGTTCCAGAAATGGGTCTGAGGAAATACTGGCGAGCGAATAACTGCGCGTCAGTTCATCGGATGGGCGGATTAAATTTATGAATTGTCCTGGTCGGTAGCTGAATTCATCAGGTAATTCAAAGCGAATTCGGATAATGGATTCATTCATCTGATCCTTGCTGATCAGTTTGGCGACATATTTGGGAGAGATCGTCGCCAGTCCAATTTCCATGTCTTCATCAGGTTTACAGATACATGCGAGAAAATAATTCTGAGCGGCCAGCGTATCCTTGAGTCCTTGTTGTGAGGCAGTCGGAGGCTTGCCCTTGAGCGCTCTGGTCAGGCAGGTTTGACAAGTGCCGGATTTGCATGATGAGGGCAGCATAACGCCGTGCCGCTCCAGTGATTCCAGCACTGTTTCGTCTGTTGCACAGAAATAATCCTGACCATCATATTGTATCGTTGGCATGATTTTCCTCCCTGAAAATTCCAGTTTTACAAAAAAAAAAGGAAGGGAGCGAAAGCCCCCTTCCAGTTTACCAAGGAACACCTTAGCGATCAAGCACGTCGTCGCGTGTGCTATCGGCAATAGCAATCACCTGCTGAATCAGATTATTCGGCACAGCCAGTTCAGAGAGTGTCGCTCGCAAGTGCATCAGAATATGTTCAAAATGAGAGTCGTTCAGCCCCATTTTGATCAGATGACGGTGCCCTTCGCGCATATCTTTGCCGGTGTAATTATGTGGGCCGCCAAAGGCCATGGTCAAAAAGGCTTTCTGCTTGGCTGCCTGCTTGTCCATATCCACGCCTTCGAAGAAACGAATCACATAGGCGTCAGCCAGCACCCTGCGGTAGAATATATCAACAGCCGCATTAACAGCTGCATCGCCACCAAGCTGTTCAAATAAATTCTTTTCTTCGACCGGAGCAGCGGCTTCTTTAGATGAGCAGCGCCCCTTTTCAGCCATATTGGACAGTATTACAGGCAGAATCAGGCCGAGTACGGCAAACATTAGAAATACGGGAATAAATGTCTCTAAATGCATAATCAGTTACCTGTCGAGTACGTCATCACGGGTGGACTCGGCCACACTGATAACTGTATCAATCAACTCTTGGGCTACGCCCAGTTCAGCCAGTGTGGAGCGCAAATGACACAAAATATGATCAAAATGAGAATCATCCAGCCCCATCTTGATCAAATGGCGATGGCCATCGCGCATATCTTTGCCGGTATAGCTGTTCGGGCCGCCAGTGACCATGGTCAGGAAGGCACGCTGCTTGGCCGCCTGTTTGTCCATATCCACGCCTTCAAAAAAACGAATTACATATTTATCGCCAAGCACCTTGCGATAAAACACGTCAACCGCAGCGTTAATGGCGGCTTCTCCTCCAAGTTGATCATATACAGAACTCATATCATTCCTCCTTTAAATTATTCATACCCATAGTATGCGTGCGCCATCTTACCGACACTGGACAAAAGCTGTCAACTTAATATATCTTTCTCGCATGCAACTTACTCAATATACGGATTACTCCCTGCGCGTACTGCTATTCTTGGGGCTACACCCAGAACGCCGCTGCACAATTACTGAAATATCGGAAGCATTTAACATCAACCGCAACCACCTGGTCAAGGTTGTGCATAATCTTTCATCAAGTGGATGGATCACAACCATACGCGGCAAATCAGGTGGAATGGTGCTATCCTTTCCGCCCGAAAACATTAATATCGGAGCAGTCATCCGCCATACGGAACCGCATTTTGATCTGCTCGAATGTTTTGATTACGGGAGCAATACATGCACGATTTCACCTGTCTGTATGCTCAGGCACGCGCTATACAAAGCTCGCAAAGCATTCATGGATGTGCTGGATTCCTATAACCTGTCTGATATATTGACTCGGCCGGATGAGATTATTCAATTACTGGATATGCCCGATCTTAAAAAAGCAGCCTGAGTCACCCCATATTTGATCCAAAATAAGCCGCCGGGCTGGACGGTCTTGCCGCCGACAGGAGCTATGGATCAATATTTTGAGCCACTTGCAAAAGTCGTGAACAGCGATTTGCTCCCCCACTCCGGCGCATTGTCGAACTGGAATTTCGGAGAATGGAACCACCATGCTCCTCATTCCATTCCAAAAATGCACTCGAAGCGGGATTGCAACTCATCTACTCAGATTTTTGCAAGTGGCTATTTATATTGCGCTATTTTAAAAAGTGACACCCTTATCAATGTGAAACGGTGTGATTTATATTCTCATCCGTATCGGATGCTGTCTGTTTGAGTTTAACGACAACGCCTCCTGGCATCAAAGCGATGGTTTCATACTTATGACTCAAAGCAGCCATATTGCGTGCCAGATCATGCATAGCTTTCTGTTGCGGGTTAAATGCAATATGGGTAATCCCTTTTATTTTAGCCTCAAAGTCCCGGATGTCTGCACTGGTTGGCGGTAGCGGCAAGACATCGCGGCGTGTCACCAGCAGCGTTCTTGCCGGCCACTGACTGGCAGCAATAAACTGATCAATCGGCGCGTTCTCCGCTTCTCTTTGCAGCACTGAAATAATCTTATCCGTATCACTTTTCAATTCCATCTGACGCGTGGCATAAGTGTTTTTAGCCACCATTGTAGATAGTACAACCAGAATCATCACCACTACGAGTACACCCCCCCGCTGTCCGGCAATACCGCGCCAGCCAATGCGTTCATTGAGTTTAATCAGCAGTGGTACGCCTAAATACAATGTGGTCGCCCAGTAAATCAGCACCCAGACATGATCCGCATGCAACGCCCCAATAGCGCTGGCGACAATCAGCATCAATGAGGTTGAATCGATATTCAACTTCTTCATAAACAGCGTTGCAATCATGGCTGCAATGCCGAGGTCGGCAATAATCAGCCCCATACCCCAACTGTTGGCAGCATGCAGTATCGGCGAGCCCAGCAGCGCATCGGCCAGAATATTCAGCGGATTGGCGGTGGCGGCATCCATGCCATACCAGCCCCAGCGCAACAGCAGCATAATGGCCGTAGCCGCCACGATAGCCGCAATCATCCGATGCGCTTTTTTACGTTCAACCGGCTCACGCACCCAGCGCCATATCACAACCAGCGGCAAAGCCAGACCCATCGGGTGCAGACTGACGGCAAATGCGCACATCAGCATTTGCAGAAACAACCAACTGGGCGCGGTGCGTTCACTGGCATGCATTAAATCATCGAAAATTGCAGCTACGGCAAACGCCCAGAGCAAGAATATGCCAGAGCCAATGGCATCGGTTTGCATCAGCGTGATCGGGGCGATCAGCAACAGCGCCGTAGCAATCATGGACGATTCACTGCCATGGCATTCTTCAGCCCAGTTGTACAACAGCAGCGCCGTACCGAAAAGAAAAAACATGGTATATACCTTGACCGCGATCAAGCTCCCTACCCAGTGCATATCGAGTGGAACAAACAGGATCGCACGCAGGTCGGGTACGCCGAAAAAAGCCACCGGACTGGCAATCTGGTGGACAATAGACCAGTTCAGCAGCAGGTCGAGTGCTGCGGATTCTTCTATACCATAATTATCGTAACGAAATAGAGCTATAAACACCCAGGCCAGTATACACAGAGCTGCCAGCCCCAGATGGCGCGGTGCCAGATTTTCGCGAATAGTTGAAAACATAATGGATATCCTGTCGTTTGAATGTTTGGAGCTAATGATGAGTGTTATGTGATGCTTTGCATGCCGCCCATATA
>JAUZQI010000150.1 GCA_030951095.1 Mariprofundus sp.
CCCTGTTTGTAGGTCGCCGGATTGGTGAATTTGCGAAGTGCTCCGGCGATATCAAAACCCTTGAGTTTACCGTCATCGAACCGCACATTGCCGCGCCCGTTGAGTGTTTTTACCGCAGCCTGGGTCAATCCGGTAGCCCGGAGGCTGGTGTCCATAGACATGGTTCCGGTCAGCTTATCCGTATTAGCCAGTGCCTTGAGCAGCGGGCCGGCTTGCACACCTGTGACATGTACCGACTCTTTCCATTTAACCGGGTAAGATGCCACATTAAGACTGGCTTTTTCAGTAACTTTACCGCCGGTAAGGTTGAAGCTGAGCGGATTTAAATCAAAGCGTCCCTTCGAACCATTGATCGTTGATGCAAAATTCCTCATCTCCAGACCACGCATAAACAACGTTCCCACCTTCAGCTTCGATGTCACAATCCAGCTTTTCAGGAAACGCAAATCAGGCTCAGGCTCAGCTGCTTTAGCGGCAATGGCTTCGCTGATAATCGACAGCCTTTCGCTTAAAGCCGCCTGCTGCTCCTGTTTACCCTGTGGCAACCAGGGATCGAGATGCAACTGCTTGGCCGACATGCGCAGGCGAATATCAGGCCCTTTATACACCACCACGCCCGTTGCCCGCAGCAGATCATCATCAAGCATGAGTTGCAAATCGCGGATATCCATTTGCTTGCTACCACCCACAACTGACGTGTTAAATTTAAGCTGTTTCCACGGTGCCGGGTGAGCGGCATACATGGCATTCAGATTCGGCACAAAAGCAGCTAACCAGGCCCGGGTAATGGGCTGACTTTCAATGTGCAGCTTCAATGTCGGATTTGTTGCCAGCTTCTGCACGCTTCCCTTGATATCAATCAAATTTTTTCCATCAACAGCCAGCGATGCCTGATCCACTTTCAGTTGATCCGCCTTCGGCATTTCAATTTTCCAGCTCAGAGCAAGCGAATGGGCCGCATTCAGTTGCAATTCACCTTCTCCCAGCCGGATCCCATCCGGGCGCTGTTCCATTTGAGCTGAAATACCGACTGAAGCTTTGCCGATATCACCCAGTTGTTCCGGCCATCCGCTAATCATATTGCTGAATGGCTGCAGGCGGATTTTTTCCGCTTTCAAATGCCCTTGCACCGGCAGCGATACGGGATCGAGTTTGGCAAGATCACCCAGCGGACCAATATTGGCATCCAGTTCAAAGGCATTACCGGACAGCTTTCCTGACACTTGTACAGCAACCGGTCGTTTCAACTGGACATCCTGCAGGGCCACATTCAGTTCAGACAAGACAACAGGTTTTGCATCTGCATCCACCCAGGTTATCTCACCACCGGTGAGACTCAGCGATTCCGCCTGTAAGGCGGCCAGTGCCGGGGCGGCAGGAGAAGATTGAGAAGGCTGCGAAGCACCAGATGCCTGTGAATCAGCCGCGTCGCCGGATGCAACAAGATCACCCCAGTTGCTTTCACCATTACTGCGCCGTTCCAGATAAATCACCGGTGTTACCACTTCAAAGTGTTTGATTTCGACGTTTTGGGAGAACAATGGCAGCAGAGCCAGTTTCACATGTAGTCGTTTGACGCTCAGGAAATCACGTTTGGCATAACCGGGTCGATTGGCCAGATGCACATCGCCCAGTTCTACGCCCACCCAGGGGAATAACGAGGCTTTCATATCACCGATACTCAAATGACGCCCTGTAGCATCCTCAACGGTCTGTTCAATCTGGCTTTTGTAGACATTCACATCAATAAAGAATGGTGCGGCAAGCAAAGCAACAATGATAAGCCCGACAATGATTAAACTGTAACGTATTGTTTTAGCAATACCTCTGGACATAATTAACTCCTTTCGAATACATTCATTAATCCGTTTTAGCAACCTTACGAATATGGATAGAATTTAGCTATCGTTGATTATAGCATCTGGTCTCACAAAGGGGGGAAATGCGCCAGCAATTCAGTAAAATCGTTTAAGACCCTTTGTGCACCTTCTCGCCTCAGTTCGTCGTCAGTGGCAACGCCGTATGACACCCCGAAAAATCTTACGCCTGCCGAGCCTGCCATCTGTGCATCCAGTACCGTATCACCCACCACACAAGTCTGATGCGCATTCACGCCCAGTTCCTGCATAGACTCCAGTACCATGGCCGGATGAGGTTTTGAATGGGTGCAATCGGCAGTACGCAGGACAAGAAAAAAATCAGCAAGTTCGAATGTTTCCAACACCCGCACCAGACCCGGATGTGATTTCCCAGTCACCACCCCCAACCAATAGCCACGGGCGCGCAACAATTCCAGTGTCTCTCGCACATCAGGGAATAATCTGACCTGATGCTCCAGAGCCAGATAATGCTGCCGGTATGACTGCATCACTTGCTCAAGCAATAACACATCCTCTTGATGCGCATCCCCCAGCAATGCTTGAACGGCTCGTCGTAACGACAAGCCAATCACGCCATTCACATCCGGCCCCGACGGGGCCGGAAAATTGCAAGAAGCAAAGGCCTGCTGCATGGCCGAAACGATGATGCCATGCGAATCGGTCAACGTGCCATCGCAATCAAACAGTATCAATGAGGGTGGGTAAGAAATTGTCTCAAATCCTTGTAGAAACGTAGTTTACGGGATACATCGCCACTTTAAAACCAGAGCAGTTCGAGTCAACTACCGCACAGAAATTATTTCCCAATTGGCTTATTGACACACCGAAAGTCACCCCTATAGTTCGGCCTCCCTGACGCGGGGTGGAGCAGTGGTAGCTCGTCGGGCTCATAACCCGAAGGTCGTTGGTTCAAATCCAGCCCCCGCAACCAAACATATCAAGGACTTACGACATTTGTCGTGAGTCCTTTTTCTTTGTGTGTGCCATATTTGTGTCGTGTTTTTCATTATCTGGATGGCTATTTTTGGCCGGAACCAACCTTACAGATTTTTGAGGTCTGCTGAAAATTAAGGTGCGTTGGATGCAGCCAC
>JAUZQI010000151.1 GCA_030951095.1 Mariprofundus sp.
TATAAACAAACATAATGTTTACGGTTCATATGAACCGACTTGTTGGGCATACTATGCCCGCTAAATACTAGGAGGAAAAAATAATGGCTCTCATTTCATTACGACAACTACTGGATCACGCAGCTGAAAACAGCTATGGCATGCCGGCATTCAATGTAAACAATATGGAGCAGGTTCATGCTATCATGGAAGCTGCTAACGAAGTCGATTCACCGGTCATCATGCAGGGGTCTGCCGGTGCGCGCGGTTATGCAGGCGAGCCTTTCTTGCGTCACATGATTTCTGCTGCTATTGAGCAGTATCCACACATCCCGGTTGTCATGCATCAGGATCATGGTTCTGAGCCAGCAGTTTGCTTGCGCTCTATTCAGTCCGGTTTCTCATCTGTGATGATGGATGGTTCTCTGGAAGCCGATTGTAAAACACCAGGTTCGTTTGAATACAACACAGGTGTCACCAAACAGGTTGTTGACATGGCGCATGCCGGCGGCGTTTCTGTTGAAGGCGAACTCGGTTGTCTGGGTTCATTGGAAACCGGCATGATGGGCGAAGAAGACGGCCATGGCGCAGAAGGCAAGCTGGATATGGATATGCTATTGACCAGCGTAGACGAAGCCGCTGATTTTGTTGCAGCCACCGATGTAGATGCCTTGGCTATCGCCATCGGCACCTCTCATGGCGCTTACAAGTTCACCAAGCCGCCAACAGGCGAGGTATTGCGCATTGATCGCATTGAAGAAATTCATGCTGCCCTGCCAAACACCCATTTGGTGATGCACGGTTCTTCTTCTGTACCGCAGGACTGGTTGGAAATCATCAACAGTCACGGTGGCGAAATGGGCGAAACTTACGGCGTTCCTGTTGAAGAAATCGTCAAGGGTATCAAGTCCGGCGTACGCAAAGTAAACATCGATACGGATCTGCGTATGGCTTCCACCGGCGCTGTGCGTCGTCACTTGCAGGAAAATCCATCCAACTTCGATCCCCGTAAATTCTACAAGGCAGCCAAAGATGCCATGAAAGACATCTGCACAGCCCGCTTTGAAGCATTTGGATCGGCTGGTAATGCTTCCAAGATCAGTGTTCGTTCATTGGAATCCATGATCGGCTACTACAGCTAAAAATTCCTCACCACTGTATATTTTCAGCTAGAAACTGGCGGGCCTTCGGGCTCGCCTTTTTTTATCCTCATGTAACACTCGGCTTGTAAATACGACCAAACCACAAAACATGATTCCAAGGGGAAGAAACGCGTACGCCATGGAGGTGTGTGATGAATACCCGCAACGTTCTAACATTCAAACTATTCCTCAGCTTTGCTATTGCCCTTTTTCTGTCCGCTCCTGCCCAGGCAGGCGGCTATCTCCACTTCGGCTATGGCCATCATGGCGGCCATTACGGTTATGGGCATTCCTACGGCTATGGATACAGCTATCCGTATTACGGCTTGCACAGTTATTCCGGCTATGGGCACCACTATTACGGCCATCGTTATGGCGGCTATGGCTACCCCTATTACAGTCACCGGGAGTCGTATGCATCCGACTATGGCAATTCAACATCGTCAGATTATAACACATCCACCACCTATCGCGGCGGCAGCAGTGTTCAGGCGACCGGCAACGGCTGGTCATTGCTCGGCAACAATCAGGCCAGCGCAGCGCTGACCGACTTTGGCAGACAGGCTCAGGCATCTCCCTCAAAGGGCGATCCAAAAGTAGGATACGCTCTGGCTTCTGCTGACCTTGGCAGACTCGACAAAGGGGTATGGGCCATGCGCCGTGCCCTTAGAATCGACCCGAACGCATTGCATTATGTCGCACTGGATCAGCATCTGGATGCCAAAGTACATCAGATCATCCAACAATATGAGAAAAAGCAAGCTTATTCGGCAAGAGATGCTGATACGGCCTTTATGCTGGCATCCCTGCATTACCTTCGTCGCGATATAAAAGCGGCACGCAATAATATTGACCAGGCTGTACTGGCACGGCATGTCAGCACCAGCACGAAAAACCTGAGAGCATTAATCGATAAAGAGAGAGAAGGATGAACATACTTCATATTGGGAAAGGCTAAAACTGGTTTTTATTACGAGTCAGGATAGTTTTCGGGGTAATTACAGATTCTCGGGGCTGACTATTGGTTTCACAGAAATTTCACATATCGTGTATAACCACAGGTAAAATGACGCCAAAAAATAATTTTCACTTCTTGTTTTTTTTGCTTGCACTATTCAATACAGGAGCCGTGCTGGCTCAAATTCAGGAGCATACGAGCCTTAGCGACTCCAACGACTGTACTGACATCACAGTCGATTATGAAAACAATCCAAACCTGACTCAAGAGGAAAAAATAGAGCTCATGGACAAGGCTCTGTTTCATTCACTGAATAAATATGAAGGCTGTCAAAATATCCGCGCCAGTGCTGCTGCCAGTGGCGGCGGAGCAGACACAGGCAAAACCGGCTCAGGTGGCGGTACGGAAAACTCCGGATCAGGGCATTCCACGGCCAGTTCCAACATGTCGGGCACTGAAACACCGGTTGAGCAAGAAACGACGAGCAACAGTTTAAGCGGTAAAACAGAAACTAGTGCTGCCCCGATCAATGAAGGCGCCAATATACACAATCAAAACGCGCATCCCAAAGGCAGTGGTAAAATTCCGGACGATATTCCGAAAGTCGATAATGACAGCGTTCTGGAAGCGCAAATTCGCCAGGCAGCAATGACTGAAACAGACCCGGCTATTAAAGCAAAACTCTGGAACGAATATCGAAAATACAAAGGCTTACCTGTTCAATAAGCTAAAGGGGCAACTATCGTGAATGGTATCATATATCTTAGAAAATCGATTGCAGCCACAATCGCCTTTGCATTTCTTTTAACGGGCTGTGCAGCAGGCGGATCGGGTTCATCCGGCCTTGGTGTCGGCCCCGTAATGTCCTCGTCATATTTTAAATCAAAGGTCAAAGAAAAACCGGGCGTTCAAAAACCCAAACTTGATATCATTATTCCTGTTTTTGATCCGGGGCTGCCCAAGGATCCGGCAAACTATGAAAAAGAAGGTATTTGGCCTGAACTGCGTCGAGCAGAAGCTTCCCGATTCGCATATAAAATGAAACTGGCGCTCGAAAAAACCGGTGCGTTCGGTGCTGTTCGCGTGATGCCGGATAAAACAGCAACGGGTGACCTTTACGTGATGGGAACCATCAATGAATCAAATGGCGAAAACGTAGATATTGGCATAAAAGTTTATGATATCAGCGGGAAACGATGGTTAAGTAAATCGTTCGAGCACGAAGTGACAAAAGATTTTTACAGCAATATAAGAAACAAGGACAAAGACCCTTATGACCCCGTTTTCAAGAAAGCTGCGGATCAGCTTGTCAAAAAGCTTGATTATCATGCAGCCGGGGATTTGGAGAAATTGCAAACCCT
Source organism: Mariprofundus sp. (assembly GCA_030951095.1). Lineage (GTDB taxonomy): Bacteria > Pseudomonadota > Zetaproteobacteria > Mariprofundales > Mariprofundaceae > Mariprofundus. The sequence continues at coordinate 3,441 of JAUZQI010000151.1, forward strand.
CACAACCTTACGTTTCGGGGCTAATTTTTCTGAAGCAGCCTTTGCCCAACATATGCAGGTCAAAAGAGGCGTCGCATCGCTGATCAGCTATCCGGATGAAAATGATTTGATGCTCAAACGTGTGAAAGCTATTCGTGTCCGCGATCAGTTGTTTACTGATCAAATGCAGCCTCACTATGAACAATTTAGCCAGAAAATGGATGATAGTTATGCTATCTGGCAGAAACAGAGTTTCACCGAACTGGAGGCGGAACGCCAGTCCAATCGTGAAACGGTTAAAAATGCTCTGGCCGGCGTGGCATTGATTGGCCTTGCTGTTCTATCCGCTGTCGCCGGCGGTCAATCAGACACATACGCAGGCTCGGCTGCGGGCACAACGGGAGCGGTGATTGGTGGAGTTGTGGGCGCCTCATTTCTGGAAAAGAGTTTCCAAACGAGTAAGGAAGCGAAATTTCACAGAGAAGCCCTGAGCGAACTCGGCCAGTCCATTGATAATGAAATGGCGCCTCAGGTTGTCAAATTTGAAAAATCTACGCTGAAGCTCACCGGTAGTGCCAAAGAGCAATTTACCCAATGGCGAGCCTTCCTCAAAAAGATTTATGCTGAGGAAGCCACGCCAGATGTTCAACTCTGATTCTTTTCTTCCATGCTAGAAGAAAAGCTCCGGCAAGCCAGCCAGACCCATACAAAAAAAAGCAAACGTATGCTTTCTATGTTTGCCATCGCTGCGCTTGCCATCGCCCTTTTCACCACTGCGATGTTGCTCTTTGATTTCAACACAAGCCCGAGTACGCCAAAGGCTGCTGTTGCCGTTACAACATCAACTCCGGCAAATACCTCGAAGCTTCGCGAGCAGTTCATAAAAAAACTACACCTTTATGAGGACGACATTGTGCCAGCACTTGCTGATGCAAA
>JAUZQI010000152.1 GCA_030951095.1 Mariprofundus sp.
TGGCTGACATTTTTGGCGGCCAATACACCATTATCGATCATGTTGATCGCTTGCCGGAGAAGCTGCCTGAGGTATTTATCAGCCTGACCAAATAACGAAAGGGAGCCCTGACTTATTAAGGGTCTCCTTTCTTTATATTTATTGAATCAGCCGGTCGGTTTATTCAGGCCGGACCAGGGTGATTTCTTTTCAGCTTCTTTTTCATCCAGCATGGCGATATATAAATTTTCAACTTTTGTCCTTGCCCAAGGCGTCTTACGCAGGAATGTCAGACTGGACTTCACCGACGGATCACTGTTGAAACAGCGGATTCTGACGTGGATACCTAACTCGCCCCAGCCATAATGTTCGACCAGCCGATTCAGGATCATCTCCAGCGTCATGCCGTGTAGCGGGTTGTTGATCTGTTTCTCACTCATGAATCAAACCTATTCAAGCCCTGCCCAATAGTAAAAGGGTAGAACCCAAAAAGCGCGAAGCCAGATCTGCCCCGGTCACTTCTTACAATGCCCATTTGGGGCGGAAAAGATGGGTTTAAGCTCGGATAACACCGTTTATTTTAACGCAAACCCGCGGTAACCGGCGGTCCGTAACCGGGTCAGGCTTGACAAATGGGTGTTTGTACATATGGTTTGTTCATGGCACGCAAACCCAGAGTCCATCTTCCCGGTGGTTATTATCATGTGATGATGCGAGGCAATGGCGGGAGCGATATTTTCTTTTCGGCTGCTGATCGAAGTCGGTTTTTATTGTTGCTTCAGGAAGGCATAGGGCGATACGGGCATCGCGTTCACGCATTTTGCTTAATGGGTAATCATGTTCACCTGTTGATTCAGGTTGGTTCTATCCCGCTTTCTAATATCATCCAAAACCTCGGTTTTAGATATACAAGGTATATAAACCAGCAAAGGAACGCTGTAGGCCACCTTTTTCAAGGTCGTTACAAAGCGATACTTATCGATGCTGATAGTTATTTGTTGGAATTAACTCGTTATATTCATATGAATCCAGTTCGTGCTGGTTTGTGTAAAACAGCAGATGATTATGAGTGGAGCAGTCACCATGCCTATGTGGGAAAAGTAGTCATTCCGTGGCTGCACAGGCAGGATATTCTTGCTCGCTTTTCTAATGATGCATCCAAAGCGATAATGTTATTTCAGGATTTTACCAATAAAGGTATGGGTGAATCCAAACGAGAGGAGTTTCATCATGGCTCGCACTTGGGGCAGATTTTGGGCGATGATCATTTTGCCGAACGGGCGCTTAGTGCATCAGGTCAATCGGGAATGGTTAAACCACCATCAGTGGAGAAAATTATTAAGGCTGTGTATCTTGAATACAACATTGATCAATCAGCTCTGTACGAACAAGGCAGGGGGCGAACTCATTCAGAGGAGCGCGCCATGGCTGCATTGATTATTCAGGGGCTGGAAGGCGTTACGCTAACTTCATTGGCCAAAGAGACAGGGCGTGAACTATCATCGCTTAGTCAAGCTGCCGGAAGACTTCGTAAACGTATGGCTGAAAATAAATCTTTGCAGAAAAAAGCTGAAAAGATTATTGCATCTATCAAAGCACCCAATTGTCAAGCCTGACACCCTATGGTTGGCAGCCAATACACCATCATCGATCAGGTCGACCGACTGCCAGAGAAGTTGCCCGATGTATTCATCTCGTTGACGAAATAAGCCTGTGAATAAACAACAGCGCAAACGCATTATCGATAAACACCGAGACAGTTTAACGCGCCATGGCTATCACCCGAATGCGTTGTACTGGAGTAATCAGGGTATTCAGCAGGCTCGCTTTAAAGTATTGGCGGGAATCGGTATTCAGGCCAGCGATTCGGTGCTGGATGTGGGTTGCGGCTTCGGCGATTTCAAAGGCTGGAGTGAGTCAAAAGGTTGTCGGCTAAAATATACCGGCATTGATCTCTCTACCGATCTACTAAAGCAGGCCGAGCACCTGCATCCGGATGGCAAGTTCTGCTCCGGCGATTTGTTTGATATGACTTTTGGCCAAGGCTCATTTGATTGGGTGATTCTGTCCGGCGCTTTAAACGAACAATTGCATGATGACTCGGTTTATGCCTTTCGTGTGATTACGCGGATGTACAGCCTGTGTCGAAAAGGCGTGGCATTTAATATGCTCGATGCGCGCCATCTGGTGGCGCATGACTTGCACAGTCAAATGCCGGAACGTGTTTTGGCTTTTTGCCAGGGGCTATGCCCTAATTGTGTATTGCATGATGAATATTTGAACAATGATTTCTCTATTTATATGCTGAAGACGAACCGGGGCAGCGCATCAGGAACAGCCGCAAAAGCGAAATAATGAAACATTCGTGTGGTCGGGATGATGCAGGCCATTCTGATAATAAATATGCTTGCTATGACTGTACAGTTTTTGCCTGGGCGAACTGTTATTCCATAATAATCATCCGGGTGTTTTTCAATCTGAAAGTATAGTCGCAGGCTGTTGTGATTTTTTATCCAAAGGCTCCCGGATCATTTATCAGTCACGGAAACAGTGAGCCTTGATCATCCAGGTCAACTTTGCGATAGTCCTTCCTGGAGATGGCTCGTCTTTGGTCGCCCTTTCGTCGGCCAAGTGCCGTTGGTGCGGCCATGATTAGTGTCAACAGTCCTTGGCTTCGAGTGATAGAGCATTGTCAGTAAATCTGTATGAGGGGTTGTAATGTCTGATCGAGAAAAGACCGAAAAACAGCGTGGTTTTGAGCGGTTCCCTCTGGATTTTTCAGTCGGGGTTACCGGTTTTTCCCCATCTAACGAACCATTTTCCGATCATGGAGGAATGAACAATATTTCCGGCAGCGGTGCATGTTTTATGACGCAGCATCCGGAATGGTATTCAGTGGGGCAGGAGTTGGTTATTCATGTGTGTTTGCCGGGGACAGATCAGTTGGATGCCGGCATGGAGTCCAGTGGCCAAGTCGTATGGGTGTTTTCAGGACGGCAGGAGGGTGATGAAGTCGGGCTAACTCAAATTGGAATATCTATGGATGGTTGTATGTCATTTGAAACAAGGAAGCCTGAACAGGGCGAAAATCCAGGATGATGAAAATACCCCGCCGGTTTAGAGATGTTGAACAAGCCAGTTATGCCCTGATCGGCTTTATTCCATACCTGCTTGCACTGTATCTGATGATCTCACTGGATATTACAATCACACCATCCATTCTGGGCGTTGCAGCTGTAGCATTGATGGCACATTTGGTCGGTTTTTCAGTGATTCGAAAATTCGGACAGCAATTAAAAAGGGTATGTGACAGCACCAGCAAAGCATTGTCTTCCAAGTTAAGGACATCGATTGAAACCAAGGAAGATACACCGGATGAACTGAACGATATCGTTAACTCTTTTAATGTCATGCTGCTCGAATCCCAACGTTCAGCTCGTAATTTTCAGGAAATGACAACCAAGATGATGCTTTATAGCCGGGATATAGAAAAATATCAGAAAAAGCTGAGAGAAGAGGGATTGTCTCGCCATCGACTGAGCCGTTATGTTGGTCAGGATCTGGTCAACAAGATTATCAATTCGAATGAGGATACACCATTGCAGAATAAAAGGCAGATGGCGACTATTTTATTTGCCGATATCCGTTCATTTACGGCTATTTCTGAACATCTTGAGCCAGTAGTTCTTATCAGCATGCTCAATGAGTATTTTGATGCGATGGTCAATATCATCTTTAAACACTATGGCGTGCTCGATAAATTTGTTGGTGATGAATTGATGGCAACATTCGGAATGCTGGATTCTGTAGATAATGGCCCGATCAACTCCCTGAAAGCAGCTATTGAGATGCAACAAAGCATGGATGCTCTGATGGCGAATTTTAAAAAGAAAGGTTTTCCGGTGTTCGAAATTGGCGTAGGTATCAATTGTGGTGATGTGGTGATGGGTAATCTCGGGTCAAAGAATCGTATGGATTATACGGTTATCGGCGATACGGTAAATGTAGCGGCCCGGCTTGAACAGATGGCTAAAGGACGGAGTATTATCGTCGGGGAAGAAGTGCATGCGCGATGCGGCCACTTAATAACGATGCGGGCAAAGGGTGATATTAAGGTGAAAAACCGTGGACAGCCGGTGAAATGTTATCAGGTGATGGTCTGAATTTATCCTTTTCAAAGGGGCTTCATTGCATTTTGCAATAAGATCTGGCAGAAATTTTGTGACCTTTCAGTGGAGATGAGCCTTACTTATACTTTCGGTATCAGGAGATTTGGCTGTGCCAATTTATGAATTTCATTGCCGTATCTGCGGCAGCAATTTTGAAACACTGGTATGTAACAGTTCAGAGGTGGTGTCTTGCAAGCAGTGCGGTAGTTGTGATCTTCAAAAACTAATCTCCGCCCATGCCATTGGTTCCAGCGTACCCGAAACGCCATGCGGATCATCACCCTGCGCACCAGCTCCTGTTTGTGGTTCCGGCGCATGTCCTGCTTGCCATTGATTGGGCGTAGTAAGCGTGCACGTCAAGTAAGCCGTTGCATTTTTCACAGCCGCTGCGAAGCCGATGCATATTATTCTTGAACCTCCAGCCTGGTTGCAGGCTTGGATGGATATTCATCAGGATAGTTATCCGGACACTTCAACCCGCATGCGGTTGGCTATCGAATTATCTGCGCTCAATATCGAGCATCAGACCGGCGGCCCATTCGGGGCAATTGTTTTCGACAGGACTACGTTTCAATTCATCAGTGCAGGAGTTAATCGGGTTATGGCCTGCGCTGCCTCCATTGCACATGCTGAAATCATGGCCATCACGGCTGCGCAGCAACAGTTGGGCAGTTTTGACCTGTCAGCCAGGGGTTTGCCATCGTGCGAACTGGTTAGCAGTTGCGAACCATGCGCCATGTGTTTTGGCGCTGTTCCATGGTCAGGTGTTCGGCATCTGGTTTGTGCTGCCCGGGATTCAGATGCGCGTGCGATTGGTTTTGATGAAGGCCCTAAATTATCGAACTGGAAAGATGCTCTGCTCCAACGAGGGATTACTGTAGAAACCGATATCTGCAGAAGTGATGCTGTTGGAATATTACGACATTACGCTGGCGATAACGGGCTGATCTATAATGCCGGGCATGATTTGAAAACCGACTGACAGTCACTTGAAAGTAGATTGATGCAGAAGCGACCCACAAGCATGCGGTTGAGATTTTCTGGATTTATACTGATCCCATTGATCATATACATGTGGAGTGGCGGCTTGCTGCTGGCGCAGCCGGATAGTGGTGGGGGTTGGATCACTGTGCCGGGGGGCAACTTCTTTTCCGGCAGTAGCCGGACTCAGGTTGAGAAAGCTTATCAAATTAGTGCCGCAGGCTACGGGCATGATCGGGTGCGCCAGTATGGCTGGTTTGATCATGAAGCACCGCTTCAAAAGCATGATCTGCCTGAGTTCCGCATTCAGAAAGTGCCGGTGACGCAACGCGAATATGCCCGTTTTGTAGTTGAAACAGGGCATCGTGCGCCGTTTGTTGATGCCACCACATGGCAATCATACGGACTGGTGCATCCCTACAAGCGCGTTCGTAGTTACAATTGGGCAGGCAAGAGGCCTCCGGCGGATAAAAAGAATCACCCGGTTGTTTTGGTTACAGCAAGCGATGCTGAAGCTTATGCAGTGTGGCTATCCCGGAAAACAGGGCGGAAACTGCGTCTGCCCTATGCGGAAGAATGGGAAAAAGCCATGCGTGGTACAGATGGACGCTTGTATCCATGGGGTAACGATTATGATGCCAGCCGATTGAATAATGCCGATCAGGGGCCATTTGCAACCATGCCTGTCGGTTCATTTCCACAAGGCGCGAGCCCTTATGGTGTTCTGGATGGTGCCGGTCAGGTATATGAATGGATGGCAACAACGACGCAGGGTGAACAGCGCCGTGTGGTTAAGGGTGGAAGCTGGGATGATCACGGCGGTGTTTGTCGTCCGGCCGCATGGCATTCGCGCCCGCAACAACTGAAACATATCCTGATCGGGTTCCGCCTTGTTGAGATGCTGCCATCCCGGAGTTCAATCCGGGCCGGTGGTACTGAAGGGGAACGTCTCTGATGATGTGAGAAAGCGGATACCGCTTTCTTCCGGACGCCGGTATCCGGTCAGCTGGCGGTTCAGTACGTCGAGATCGGCATCGGAGATATCATGTCCGGTCTGTTGTCTGCGGATGATATTATTTTTAAGTGTTTCCGGATCGATATCCAGCCAGTAGAAATGTAATAATACATTGCATGCGCTTGCCAGTTCACTTACTTGGTTGCGGCTGTCCGGATGCAGAAACGTGGCATCCAGAATAACCGAAAACCCTGCCTTGAGTGCAGTGCGGGCGGCATCGAACATGCCGTTGTATGTATGAATATGCATGTTCCGGCCATATTGTTCTAGGTCGGGATAATCGGGCGCAATACGTTTGCGTGTGGCATCCGATCGAATGATGACAGCGCGTTGAGGGCCGCAACCAAGCAGGGCCAAATGACTTTTGCCACTGCCGGACAGGCCGCCAATGGCAAACAGGGCTGGTTTGGCCGGTTTTGCATATATTGTCGCAAGCGCAAAATATTTTTGTACCTCATGCCACTGCGGCTGTTGTTGTTCGGTCGGCAATTCGTCTGCGAGAATGCAGGCAACCTTGCCGCGCACGCTAGCCCGGTAAATCAGATACAATGGCAACAATGCGAGCCCGGTATAATCTCCGGAATATTCAAGATAGCGTGATAAAAAACGCATACCCAGATCGGGATGCATGTGCGCATCACAATCCATCACCAGAAAAGCAACATCGTTCATGGTATCAATGATGCGGTAGGCATCGTTGAATTCAATGCAGTCAAACAGGACCGGTTTGTCATCGACCAGCGTGATATTCCTGAAATGCAGGTCTCCATGACAATGGCGGATATGCAATTCGGTCTGCCGTTGTTTCAGTACATTTTGTTTTGCTGCCAGTTCGGTATTTATAAACACGGACAGGGACTGAAGAGTTTTCGGCTCAATAGCAAAACCAGTATGTTCGGAGGCAATATCAAGATTGTCCTGAATATGACTGGCCAGCAGAGATGTATGATCAAAGCCGGTATCGATGTTGATGTCCGCCTGATCATGGAAACCGGCCACATATTTAGCCAGTTGATCCATCCATTGCGGGTCAAATTCGTCCTGCAGCAGTTTTTGGTCAAACAGGTCGGATTGCCTGAAGCGTACCATTTTAAGACAATAATCCACGATGTCACCCGGCCCGCTCAGGTTGTAAATATCACCGTTCCGATAGATGGGTAATACGTCGAGATACAAAGCCGGTGCCAGCCTGCGATTAAGTTTCAGTTCCTGTTCGCAATAATATTTCCGTTTTGCCAATGTGGAGAAATCCATAAAACCGAAGTTCACCGGTTTTTTGAATTTATAGGCATAATCACCACTTAGAAATACCCACGAGGCATGCGTCTGGATCATTTCAATGTGTTTGGCCGGATGCGGGTATGTTTCAGGTTGATAGAAAGCCCGGATGTGCGTCGGTGTTTTGGAATAAGCCATCAGCTTAAAGGGATGATATTAAATTAAAAAGTCTAAACAAAACAGGCTCCGGGATATGCCAGAGCCTGTGCAGTGCGAGACAGGTTGGGCATCAGCCGTGGTTGATGAACAGGCCCCGGTTGATATCACCAATACTGATCACACCGGAAAGTTTTTCACCATCCACTACGGGCAGGCGACGAAGGTTCTTCAATCCCATAAAGGATGCAGCTTTCAGAACCGGCATGTTGGAAGGTACAGTCATTGGATTCGGAGTCATCACTTCCTTGACCTTCATACACATGACAGATTTGTAGTTTTCTTCCATATCCTCAAAATCGCGTGCTGATTTGGCATCATGAATATATTCCCCAAAATTAGGGTATAGTGGCAACATGGTATCGCGAATCGTGATAATACCAATCAGTTTTGTGGTATCCTCATCATCAACCACAGGCAGCGACCCGCAGCGGCGCATAACCATTTTTTGTGTAGCATCATGCAGGGTGTCGCCTGCTTTACAAGTGATGCTGCCATGTGACATTACTTCTGAAACTTTCATGGTTCCTCCCGGTACGTCATTCGACAGATTACTGCCGAATTTAGAGGCGTAGCATAGCATGGAATATACTGCTTGTGCAGATGCTTTTTGATTGCCCGTGAAGATTATACTGATAAATTATTTTTTCGTGTAGCTCATGGGATAGCTAATAAATATACCCGTTCCTTCATGTTGTTGTCAGTTTCCGGGTTAACAGCAAGAAGAGTTGACACTGTTTTGTGAGACGGTATGGTTCCGCGCCTCACTATAAGGCGCAGCAACAGCTGCAAGGAGAACTAAACGTGGCAAATCATGCATCAGCACTGAAACGTGCTCGTCAGGACGAGAAAAAACGTCTGCAGAATCGCACGCAGAAATCTGCAATGCGTACTGAGATCAAAAAGGTGCTGGCTGCAGTAGAAGCAGGTGATAAGGGTACAGCTGCCACTGCTTTAAAAGCAGCGACTTCGATGCTCGATCGTGCTGGTCGTAAAAACCAGGTTCATGCACGTCAGGCATCACGCAAAGTGTCCCGCCTGAATGCTAAAGTGAAAGCTATTTCCTGATCCCGTTCCCTGAATGATAAAGCCCGTCTGACCTTTGGTTCGGCGGGTTTTTTTATGCAATCATTACAATCTGGTCTTGATGGGCTTTGCCGAAATTCGCTATGTTTTGACGGGGTTGAATTGCAGTAAAAAGGGGCCGGTTTTGCCGGCCCTTGATATGGCTCCCCGAGCAGGACTCGAACCTGCGACATATGGATTAACAGTCCACCGTTCTACCAACTGAACTATCGGGGAATTTAGGAGCGCGAACCGTACGGAGGCATACTATCCCTGTCAATATGTCTTGATCCAAAATATGTATTCATGGCATTGCAACAATATCCGGGTGGGAATTGCCCCTGTGAACAGGAGCTATGGCCGGGAATGAATGTTAAACAGCCGCTCGTGCTCTTCAAGCGCATAGCGGTCAGTCATGCCGGCGATATAGTCTGCAATAATTCTAGCCAGGCGCTCAGTGGGTAATGCACCAGAAGTGCTTTTTAATGCTGCAATTTCATGTTGCTTGTTTTTGGGCAACATGGCGGGGTTTTGCATGTATACTTCAAAAATTTCACGCAGTACCCGTTCAGCCTTGTTGGCCATGCGAGCAACTCGATAATGACGGTACATATTTTTATACAGGAATTTTTTTAATTCGCCATTCATTTTTCTGGTTTGATGCGAGAAAGCTACCAGTGGTGTTTTGGCCGCACGCACATTCTCGAAACTATTTATTTTTGACGCTCTGATGCGGCGGCCTGTTTCATCAATCACATCAACAATCAGAAAATTAATCATATGACGAACCGTTTCGTTCACTTTCAGGCGTTCGGGAACATTGGGAAAATCTACTTCTACCTGCGCATAAAAACGCTCGAACAATGCCAGCTGTGTTAAATTATCAATCGACAACATGCCGGCCCGGTAACCATCATCAATATCATGATTATTATAAGCAATTTCATCAGCCAGATTGCCAATCTGGGCCTCCAGCGAGGGCTGTTCGTGCAGATTGAAACGAGATAAATCCTGATTTGACGGGGTGTCATAAGCGGAGTGGTGTTTGACGATGCCTTCACGGGTTTCGTAGCTGAGGTTCAGTCCTGTAAATGCAGCATATTTATGCTCCAGTTGCTCGACTATTCGTAACGACTGGCGATTGTGCTCAAAACCGCCATAGGGTTCCATGACTGCATTGAGTGCATCCTGTCCGGAGTGACCGAACGGTGTGTGGCCCAGATCATGTGCCAGAGCGACTGCTTCAGCCAAATCCTCGTGCAGTTGCATTGAGCGGCAAATAGATCGGGCGATCTGGGCGACTTCAATGGAGTGGGTCAGGCGGGTGCGGTAGTGATCCCCCTCATGGTTCACAAATACCTGGGTTTTGTATTCCAGTCGACGAAAAGCTGTCGAGTGAATAATGCGATCACGGTCACGCTGGTACGGATTCCTGTGTTCTGATTCAGGTTCATCGTACACACGACCCCGGGAGCAGGATGTCCGGCAGGCATAACTGGCCAGCGTTGATTCATAGGCATGTTCAGGCACGGATCTGGGCTGATTCCATCATGGCGAGTGCTTCCATGGCTGCACGGCGTGGCTTGGCTGCATGTAGAATCGGACGGCCAACAACCAGATAATCAGAGCCATTTGCAATGGCTGCCGCCGGATCTGCAACACGTTTTTGATCCTGTACATCCTGATCGCCCCAGCGTATGCCGGGTGTTACGGTCAGGAAATCGGAACCACAGGCCTGTTTGATTGCTGCAGCTTCAAACACACTGCAAACGACGCCTTTCAGACCAGCATCCCGGGCCATTGTTGCGCGTTGTAATGCAACGGAACGAGCTTGCTCCTTTGGCATCGGGTCGCTGGTAAGCACGGTCACGGCAATCAATTTCATAGCAGGAAATGAAGCAGCCGCTTTGGCAGCTGCAGCTAACATCTGTTCACCGCCGCCAGCGTGCACATTCACCATATCAACGCCCAGATTTCCAGCACTTTCAACGGCTTGTGCTACCGTATTGGGGATGTCATGAAACTTGAGATCGAGAAATACGCGATGTTGCTCGCGGATGGCGGATACCAGTGGTGGCCCTTCAGCCACAAACAGGCGCAGGCCAATTTTAAACCAGCCGACTGCATCACCCACACAGTCACGCAAATCAAGTGCGCTTTTTGCATGATTCACATCCAGCGCTACCATCAGACGGTCTTTCATCACCCTTGCCCCATTAAATTTTTTCATCACTTTTCGGATGCAGCGTGCCCCATGAATGACACTGGGGACACTGCCAGCGCACTTCAACCACCTCGACGCCACATTGTTCGCAGGCATAGTTCTTGGCTGTTTTACGCCATTGGCGTGCAAAGCGGGTGTGTGCATTTGAATCGTCTCCCAGCACGGCATTCAAACGCAATGTGTCGCGCAGTGAGCGGGGCTCGAATGCCCTTTTATCACACAGTTGTTTTGCCTCAGCTGTAGTGCGACTGCGGGCCAGATTTTCAATCCAGGCCAGCATTAATTCATCATCATGGCTCTCGACCCATAAATCTCGGAGCAGCGTGTGTCCGTAAGAATAATAAAAAGAATCATGCTGTAATAACAAAGGGATCACCAATGGAAAATGTTCGCGCGCCTGTTGCCACAGTGTGCGGATACCCGTTGTAGTTGCATCAGTATTATTCTCTTGCAAAGCCAGTTCAATTTCGACCATGCGTGCAGGCGCACAGCTTGGATCTAACTCCAGCGCGCTGGCACAATAGGTTCGCGCCTCTTCCGTATTATTTTGCCGGCAACTCTGAAGCGCCATTTCTGAGAACAGGTAAGCGCGGTGAGAACTGTATGATTCATTGCGGACGCGTTCCAGCCGTGACAGCAACTCCTCTGCCGACAGCCATTCATGGCTCTGTTCACGAATCCTCAGACAGGCTTCCAGTGCACCGGCATGATCAGACTGAATATCCAGTGCTTTCTGGTATTGATTCAGGGCCCGATCCAGCAGACCTCCGGTCTGAAAATCGGTTGCCAGAGCCAGATGGGCCTGTAAATGCATTGATTTTGGCAAGTCGGGTCGGGCCAGTAGATTCTGGTGAATACGCACGGCCCGGCCGATTTCACCTTTGGATCGGAACATTTCACCCAGCGCCATATACACATCAGCCGCTTCCGAACGCAGACGTGCCACCTGCACCATTTCTTTCAGGGCCAGATCGGGTTCATCGGAAAGTAAATAATTGATGCCGCGCAGCAGGGGGGAGATACGTGCATCCTCTTCCTGCTCCGGCTTGTCTTCTTCCTGAATGGGGCGCAAAACCAGCGCTACCAGTACCACCAGTGCAATGGCGGTAATGGCCAGAAGTATCGTATTCATACGTCGTCCTGGAGCGGGATATTCCTCAGATTATCAACTTCCCGTTGCAATCGCTCATGCTCGTTTCTGAGCCATGTAATCTCCTGTTTATGCTTGCGCCGGGAGAAGCTCAGGGCCAGCACACCACCGGAAAAACCGAGTATAAAAGAAATAAAAACAGGAATATAAATGGGGATATCCGCACTGCTGACACCCAGGAAATGAATTCGGACCAGTTGTAGATTGGCCATGGCAAACATGGTGGCAAATGATGTAAGCACAATGACCAGAAGGACATTAATCCAGTTCACCGAGTTCAGCCCATACATATTTTTTGACACCGCATTCAGACTTGGCTATCAACCCTTTCACGCAGATTTTTGCCCGGTTTGAAGTGGGGGACGATTTTTGCAGGGATCATAACAGCATCTCCCGTTTTCGGGTTTCTGCCGACCCGGGCATTACGTGCTTTGGTGATAAAACTGCCGAAACCGCGTAGTTCAACATGGTTGCCATCCGCCAATGCATCACCAATTACAGACAAAATGGTATTCATGACAATCTCGGCTTCGCGCCGGGTAATTCCCTCTCGTTGTTCTGCAATCATTTCAACCAGTTCGGATTTTGTCATAACACTCTCCAGCCAGACCAGAGCATAGAGCATCAAAGCTGATGCGCAAGCCTCAGTCCAAATAGTCCACCAACCAGAGTTCAACCTTTGCAGTAAAAAGTCAGGCTTTCTTTGTGCGTTTTTTTGGTGCCTTCTTTTCCGGTTCTGCAGCTATTCTTTTTGAAGCCTTCTTTTCTGATTTTACAGCCTTCATTTTTGGCTTCTTTTTTGGCTCTATCCGATCCAGTAACTTGCGCTGTAATTCCAGAGCAAGTGCTGACGGGGTGGAATCATCGGCTGTCTTGCGGGAATAACTGCGTACAGCATCACGTTCTTCAGCATGTAGCTGCTGTTTTATGGAGAGCTCCACCTGGCGGCGTTTGCGATTGACTTCGATGATTTTCGCTTCTATTTCAGTTCCTTCTTTCAGCGCATCATGATCGCGTGGAATTTCGCGGTTGGCCAGATAGGCATGCACACCTTCGGCCAGTTCAACAATCATACCGCTCGGTTTAAGCTCGCTCACTTTACCCTTGATGCTGCTGCCACGTTTGACACCAGCCATGAACAGCTCAAATGGATCATCGGAAAGCTGTTTGATGCCAAGAGAAATTCGCTGTTTCTCTACATCGACCCCAAGTATGGCGCACTCGATTTCCTGCCCTTTACTGTATTCCTTGAGTGCGTCTTCACCTTTTTGGTCCCATGACAGGTTTTCAACATGCACCAGTCCATCCATACCGGCTTCAACCGGCACAAAGAAGCCGAATTCAGTGATATTTTTTATTTTTCCGGTGATATGAGAACCAACCGGATGATCTGACATCCATGCCTGCCACGGGTTTTCACTTACCGCTTTCAAACTGAGTCGAAGGCGCCGCGCTGAAGCATCGACTTCCAGCACTGCCACATCGACCACATCACCTTCAGTAAGAACCTGAGAAGGCTTGACATCCCGTTTTGTCCAGCTCAATTCAGAACGATGAATCATACCCTCAATGCCGGGTTCCAGTTCAACCACAGCACCAAAATCGAGTAAACGGCGTACGGTTCCGGTCAAACGCATACCGGGTTCATATGTTGTCGCCATACTTTTCCACGGGTCACTTTGCAGTACTTTCATGGATACGGATACTTTGCCCGTTTCGGCATTCATTTTGACAATTTCAACGGTAACCTGCTGTCCTGCTGACAGCATTTCAGATGGGTGCTTGATTCTGCGCCATGAAATATCGGATACGTGCAACAGGGCATCCACGCCCCCCAAATCAACAAATGCGCCAAAATCTACCATACGCTTCACTTCGCTTGAAACCTTATCGCCCACGGCATGTTGTTCGAAAAATACTGTACGCATGGCCTCCTGTTCGACAGCCATCGGTTTCTTGCGTGAAACAACAATATTATCGGGTTTGCGACGTGCTTCCAGAATTGCCACCTTGCAGGTTTGGCCAATCAGTTTATCCGCATTAACGTGAAAATCAGTGTCTGCCTCAGAGCGTGGCATAAATGCATTCAGTCCGTTCAAATTCACCCTGAAGCCACCTTTTACTTCGGCCGTGATGACAGCATCGACAGAAGAGTGGTCAGCCAGTGCAGCCTCCAAACCTGACCAGGCTTCACGTTGCCTGGCTTCCAGTACGGACAGCTTTACACCTGCAGTGCCACCAACTGATTGCACCAGCGCATCCACCTCATCGCCCAAGGCAGGAATGTTCAAGCCTGCCTGCTCAAATTCTGCAACCGGAATGGAGCCTTCAGCTTTTGCACCAACATCTACGATAACAGCATCATCATTAATGCTGACAACCATACCTTTGACCATTTCACCACGTTTAACGACCGGCTGTTCTTTCAGTGAAGCTTCGAACATCTTCTTGAAAGATTCTTCTTCGGTTTCGAGCGTGGGAATCGGGTCACTAGCAGGCTCAAGTACAACTTGCTCATCTACGGCGTCTTCATCTGCTTTTTGCACAGTCTCGACAGCTGTCGGCTCTGGGTTGCCTTCCACCTCTGTTTCCAGTGCATCATCAGTTGCCGCGTCTACGTCCAGTACATTCACTTCCTGCACTTCAGCTGGCTGTATTTCTACTGCCTGTACATCCGGATTCTGCTTTACGGTCACATCCTGTGTATCTGTTTTCTGCACATCTTTGGTGATATTGGTTTCGCTCATTGTTGTACCATCCCGGTTCCTCAATTCATGAAGAATTGTTATTCAGTATTGTGTATTTATGCTCTTGATTAGGTTATACCGATGTTTTGATCAGCTTTCTCCGCTCCAGAACGCCAAGCATTCGATCCACCACCTCATCTGCCCGCATTGTGGTCGAGTCAATGACAATGGCATCGGCTGCCTGTTTCAGTGGCGCATGCTGACGTTCCGTATCGCGTTGGTCACGCATTTTCAGTTCTGCCACCACTTCGCCAAGGTTGCTGCCACTCTCATTTTTCAATTGAGACCATCGGCGGCGGGCACGTTCCCGTACCGAAGCTGTCAAAAAAAACTTGGCCGGAGCGTTCGGCAATACCACAGTGCCGATATCACGTCCGTCCATGATACAGCCATTGCGAGCCAGTTGTCGCTGCAGACCGATCAGCTTTTTTCGTACCAGTGACATGGTGGCCACTTTTGATGCCGCCTCACCTGCCTGTTCACTGCGCAATGTGTTCGTGATATTTTTGCCGTTGAAATATATGCCATCTACCGTCCATTCAATCAGCCCCAACAGGTCACCAACAAATTCGGCCAGTGTTGATTCGCTTTCAAGTGGAATCCTTTGCTCCCGTGCCATGGAGCCGATCAGGCGATAGAGCAATCCTGTATCAAGAACCGGCAAACCTGTCTCTTCGGCCAGCATTTTTGCGACCGTGCCCTTACCTGAGCCTGAGGGGCCGTCAATCGCGATAGTTAGTCCTTCGATGGCATGCCATTCACTCACAACGACGTCTCGTTGTCGTCAGTCCAGCGCACGTTCATGCCGATACTTTGAGCCAGTGATACAAAATTCGGGAAGCTGGTCGCAATCGCAGCGGCATTATGAATGCGAATGTCAGCCTTGGCCCGTTGTGCTGCCACAGCCATGGCCATGGCGATACGGTGGTCACCATGTGCATCAACATCGGCATTGCCACTGAGTGAGCACGAGCCATGAATCACTGCACCATCCGGGCGCTCTTCGATATCGGCACCGGCAGCACGCAGGGCAACAGCCATAGCCGCAATGCGATCCGATTCCTTGACGCGTAATTCTTCGGCATTTTCGAGTATAAACTCACCATCAGCCAGCGCAGCAGCTGCAAACAATACCGGAAACTCATCAATGGCATCAGGGACATCATTCGGGTCTACATGCATACCATGTAAGCCACCTGAGTTGACACGAATATCAGCTACAGGTTCCTCACCAATTGCATGCTCATGATCCGGTTCCAGGCTGGCCCCCATACCATTCATAACCCGTCGCCAACCATCGCGGCGCGGGTTGATGCCAATACTGTTCAAGGTGATATCCGATCCTTTTACCAGACTTGCAGCTACAGCAAAGAAGCAAGCAGAAGAGGGGTCAGCTGGAATCAGTACCGTAGCACCGGGCGCTGTGAGTTTGTCGGCCGGAGAAAGCGTGATCGTACCATCAGCCGCGACATCAACCGGCTGACCGAACAGGGGTAACATGCGCTCGGTATGGTCGCGGGACGGTTTCGGTTCATTCACTGTTGTATCACCATCGGCATATAAACCGGCCAGCAAGACGCATGATTTTACCTGTGCGCTGGCTACTTCAGATATGTGATGAATGGCATGCAATTTGCCACCGGAAATGGTGATGGGCAGAAAGTTGCCACCATCTTCACCATCAACTGTAGCACCCATTCTACGCACCGGGGCAACAACTCTTTTCATGGGCCGTTTGCACAGCGAAGCATCACCACTCACGGTCGAAGCAAAGGTTTGACCGGCCAGTATGCCGGTCATCAATCGTACACAGGTACCGGCATTGCCGGCATCCAGCACATGATCGGGTGTTTTCAGGCCATGCAGACCAACGCCGTGGATGCGCAGGGACGTTTTTTCATCATTCAGCCAGTCAATGGTAACGCCCATGTCCATGAACATTTGCGCCGTAGCAATATTATCTTCTCCGGGTAGAAAACCGTGTATCTCTGTCACGCCATCAGCCAGGGATGCCAGCATTACCGCGCGGTGCGACGTTGATTTGTCGCCGGGGACAGTGATTTCTCCCGTGAGAGGGCCTGCCGCCGGGCCCGCTATTAATGTCCCTCCGACATTCATGATTCATTGGCTCCGTGTTTAGCCAGCCACGCATCACGCGCTTGTTTGGCTGCCGTAAAGTGGTTCAATAGCCGATCACCATCGCCGTTTTGCAATGCCAGTTTCAAGCTATTTAACTCATCCTGCAATGCATCGAGCTGATGAATCACAGCCTTACGATTACACAGTGCGATATCACGCCACATGTGCGGCGATGAGGAAGCAATGCGTGAAAAATCTCTGAAACCGCCAGCTGCAAATTCAAACGGTTGGTGCTGCTCGGTGCCCTGTTTACGCACCGCGTTGACCAGTGCAAAGGCAGTCAGGTGCGGCAGATGGCTGACAGCTGCCAGGAAATCATCGTGCTCGGCCGGCTCCATGCGCATAACCCTGCTGCCGGTTGCCTGCCACATCTCTTCCACCCATTGCACTGCTTCTGCTCCGGTTTGGCTGTCCGGTGTCAGGATGCAGAGGTGGTGCTCGAATAATTCTGCAAATGCAGCGCCTGAACCGGATTGTTCCGTGCCGGCAATCGGGTGAGCTGGCACAAAACGGGAACAGTCAGGCAATAATTTTTGTGCTGCAGCTATAGCAGACTGTTTGGTACTGCCTGCATCGGTTACAATGGCGTTGGCAGGTAGCGTGTCTTGCATCGCAGCAAACACGGATTCATACGCTGTCATCGGTACAGCCAGTAATACCACATCAGCATGTGCTACAGCTACGGCAATATCATGGGTCCAGTCATCCACAATACCCAGTTCTTTGGCCAGTACCAGATTATCCCGACTGCGCCCTACACCTGTGACACGTTCAACCTTGCCTGCCTTTTTCAGGGCAAGACTAACCGAACCGCCAATCAGGCCGGTACCAATCACGACTAAATGCTTTATCGGATTCACGCTTTTAATCATCTCCATAAAGTCAAAATCATTTTACCACGAAGAACACAGAGGTCACGAAGGAAAAACAAGATCAGTAAATAGTTGGCAAGGCTTTTTTCTACTGCCGGTTACATATCGTTCTTTCTTCGTGCTCTTCGTATCTTTCGTGGCGCAAGATATTACCTTTGATTTTTATCCGCATCTCCCCAGCTTATGAACGATATCTTCGAGCACAGATAAAAACTCAGTGTTCTCTTCCGGCAAACCGACTGAAATACGCAGGTAATCAGCCATGCCATAGGGGGCCAGCGGGCGAGGGATGATGCCGTGATTTTCCAGTCTCTGCAAAATCTCGCTGCTTTGACTGTGGCGTAGCAACACAAAGTTGCCAAAGCTGTGGCCACCTGACATGTCCATGCTCCGGAGTGCAGCTTCCAGTCGTTCGCGTTCAGTGATGGTTTCGGCCACATGCGCCATGACCCAGTCCCGGTCATCCAATGCGGCCAGTGCTGCTGACTGGGCCAGTAAATTGAGATTGAACGGTTCGCGAAAACGATTGGCCAGTCCAACGATATCGGGATTTGCCACGGCATAACCGACCCGGCAGCCGGCCAGTCCATAGGCTTTGGAAAATGTGCGGCTGATGACCAGCCCGGGATGCGACAGGTTATGCACGGAATCGCCCAGCTGGTCGGCCACAAACTCATAATAGGCTTCATCTACAATGGTGATCACATTTCTTGGCAGCTTGTCGAGAAACGCCTGGATGCTTTCATTGCGATGCAGCGTGCCGGTTGGATTGTTCGGGTTGGCAATACAGACCACTTTGGTTTTATCCGTCACTGCTGCGGCCATGGCATCCAGGTCATGTGTGAGCCCGTCGGCTTCAGGCACTGCAATACCGGTTGCTCCGGCAGCCTGCGTTGCCAGCGCATAAACAATAAATCCGAGCTGAGCGTAAATGATCTCATCGCCGGGCCCGGCAAAGGTGCGAATCAGCAATTCCAGCACCTCGTTGGAGCCGTTGCCGATCAACACCTGATCAGTATCTACAGCATGAAAATCGGCCAGCGCAGTCTTCAACAGAGTGGCATCGCCATCCGGATGACGATTCACTTCTGGCGCGGTCTTTTTAATGGCCGCTATCGCTTTCGGAGATGGCCCATAGGGATTTTCATTGGAGGCAAGTTTGATAGCCCGATCCAGTCCTTTTTCCTGCAACAGTGTTTCCACCGGTTTCCCCGGAACATACGGATAAAGTCGTCCAGCCTGTGGCACCGCCCGTGCCAGCCAATCAATAGTCATCATTTTTCCCATTAAATTCCAATCTTTAGCCACTGATTCACACGAATGAGCACGAATTTACAACCAGCGATATTGTTATTCTACAACCCTCTACTGCCCCACATCTATGGTGGTTCTTTTTAATTTTCCTCTGCGTAACTCTGTGATGGGCAGGATGCCCGAATGCCGCGAGCGCATGGGTGTGCAGGAGCGGTCGGTGAAAGGTTATAATGGTTTGGAGACCGGATATGAACCCAACACCTTGATGAAACCGCCGGGTTTGGATTGAATCTCGGCGATGGCTTCGGCTACATTGGCATCATCCCGGTGCCCCTGCACATCGGCAAAAAAGACATATTCCCACAGTTTTTTCTTCGATGGTCGGGATTCGATCCGCGTCAGACCAATACTGCGTCCGGCAAACGAAGCAATCAGTTTATGCAATGCTCCCGGTTCATCTTTGATCGACATAACCAGCGATGTCTTGTCCTCGCCAGAAGCCGGTGAATCATGTTGTCCGATCACGAGAAAGCGGGTCGTGTTATCGTGAAAATCCTCAACATTACGCTTCACCAGTGGTAACTCTGATTGATCAACTATCGAATAGGGTCCGATCACAGCGCACTTATTCCAGTCCAGTGCTCCGTTATCATTTCTTTTTTCTTCATCCACAATCTGGGCCGCACGAATGGTTGAAGATGATTCCATCAGCTGTGCATTGGGCAAATGTGTAGCCAGCCAGTTGCGGCATTGCCCCAATGGTTGCGGATGAGAGATTACTACCTCGACCTTATCAAGGTTGTCTGCATAACTGAACAGATGATGGTGAATGGACAACTGTATTTCAGCGCAGATAAAAATATCGCGCTCCATATCGGCGAACAAATCCAGTGTCGGCGTGACTGCACCTTCGAATGCATTTTCTACCGGTACAACACCATAGGTAGCGCGACCGGATTCGACTTCATCAAACACCATTTCCAGTGAACCGCAGGCCAGATATTTTGGTGTTGCACCAAACTGGCGGGTGGCAGCCGTATGGCTGAAGGTTCCTTCAGGGCCGAGATAGGCAACTGTCATCGGATGCTCCAGAGCCAGGCAGGCTCCAATTATCTCTCGATAAATACCATGAATGGCTTCATCAGGAATCTTGGTTTGGTGTTCGCTGGCGGCAGCTTCGGCATTGCGAGCCAGTACACGGCGGATAATCGAAGCCTCCCGGCTCGGAACATAAAATGGCGAATTGCCCCGATCCAGCTTATGTTCGCCGACCTGCGATGCCAGCTGCGCACGCTTGAGGATCAATTCCAGCAATTCATCATCAACTGCATCAATAGCAACTCTGAGTTCGTTCAATTTGTCTTCCAGATTACCCATGCCAGCACGCTATCAGCAGCATGTGAGTCAATCCATGCCCGGAAACTGATCGGGCGGTATGCTGTCAAATTACGATTCATTGCTGCCCTGTTTCTCAAAGCTTTGTCATGCAACATGGAACAAAGGCATAAATCGGCCAAACCCGGACGGTTAGTGGTTGTGAAATAATTATGTACTATGTCCCTAGAACTCCAAGTCTTATATGGTTCACGATCTGGTCGAGTATTGTCCATGCTGGAATCATGCTGGTTCAAGCTATCGGTGATGAAACTGAGAAGGCCAACCTGTTAGGCGATATTCCAGCCTTATTTTTGGTGGCATTTGTCCTCTGGTTCCTCATGCCCAGAGAGATCATGCGAAGCAAAGAACCTGCTAACAAGGCCTCCACCTGACCGCCAAAAGTGCGGTTTCTATCATCACTCTACTTTTGCTTGCAGGTGGATATCATTCATAAATTTAGAAGGGGTACGTGCCATGCCAAAAATCGCAATCGTCCAAGAATCTTCTGTATTGCTGGATCGTGAAAAAACAATTGAAAAAGCAGTTCTTATGATTGAGCAGGCAGTTGCCAATGGTGCAGAGCTGGTGGTTTTTCCAGAGGCGTTTATTTCTG
>JAUZQI010000153.1 GCA_030951095.1 Mariprofundus sp.
TGAGGTTCGCGTCAGGGCGCGCAAGGACACTCGTCTGGCACGCGAAGAGAAAGCTCTGATACAGATGCTGGATGATATGGGCGCGGATTTGCTGGCAATTGATCGCCAGCAAACTGCCGGTGTGAGTATCAGAAAACGAAAAGGACATCTGAAATGGCCGCTTCGGGGACGTATCGTGGCCAGCTACCATTCCCGTCCCAAAGCCGGGATGTCGCGTTTGCAGGGTGTTCAGTTAAGGCCCAAAGGCCATGCCAGAACAGTGAAGGCTATGGCTACCGGTCAGGTGCGCTATGCGGACTGGTTCGGCGGCTACGGCCTGATGGCCATTATTGATTATGGTGAGGGTTTGCTCGGCGTGTATGCCCATAACAATACCCTTTACAAGCAGTTGGGAGATTGGGTTGAAGCGGGCGAGATTATTGCTGATGCAGGCAGTACCGGCTGGGTGAGTTCGGTGACGCTGTATTTTGAAGTCAGGGATCATGGCAAGGCAGTGAATCCGAAACGCTGGTGTCGGCGCTAATCCACTGGCAGCTTGCGCCGTGGCTGACCGGGAAGCATGCACCAAAGCAGGTGGAGTCCAGTCGGCTGTTTGTCAGTTTGGCCATAGACCTTGCGGATGTGGCCGCTTTTTTCAGAAGTCAGTATTCATAAGTTTGAAATGTGAGATGGAGTAGATTATGTCTTTGAATTTACGTCGGGTGCTATTGGGCACGGGAATAGCGCTTGTTCTAATCATCGGGGTGCTGGCATGGAAGCCTGGATCCGTTTTTTTGCAGGCCGACGCGGCTACGGATTATCAGCAGTTGCAGAAATTTTCCCGTGTCATGGAGATGGTGCGTCGGGCCTATGTTGAAGATGTAAGCGATGAGGAACTGATCGATGGTGCGCTTTCCGGCATGCTGTCCAGTCTCGATCCGCATTCAACCTATATGGACAAGGACATGTATAAACAAATGACCGTTGATACCAAAGGAGAGTTTGGCGGTCTGGGTATTGAAATCGCTGCAGCCGAGGGCGGCATTCGTATCGTATCACCTATTTAGGATACGCCGGCGGATCGGGCAGGCGTGAAGGCTGGCGATTTGATCATTAAAATCGATGATGAACTGGCGCGGGACATGTCGTTGTCTGAAGGTGTGAAAAAAATGCGCGGCAAACCTGGAACCAGTATTGTGTTGACCATTTTCCGCAAGGGTAATGACACACCGCTGGAAATTAAAATTGTACGTGCCGTCATCAAGGTGAAATCAGTCAAGAGCGATATGCTGGCACCGGGATATGCATATTTGCGTATTACCCAGTTTCAGGAGCGCACAGGCAGCTTGCTTAAGAAACAGATTAAGGAACTTCAAAAACGCGCTGGCGGAAAACTGACTGGTGCAGTGCTGGATTTGCGTAATAATCCGGGCGGATTGCTTAATCAGGCGGTGGAAGTATCCGATATGTTCCTGGATAAGGGGAATATCGTCAGCACCAAGTCTCGGGCAGGCAAAAACCTCTCTTTTGATGCTCATCACGGAGATGCCCTGAAAGGCTTGCCGCTGATTGTGTTGATTAATCACGGGTCGGCATCTGCATCTGAAATTGTCAGCGGGGCATTGCAGGATCATCACCGCGCCGTACTGGTCGGCACCAAATCGTTCGGCAAGGGTTCGGTGCAATCGGTGGTGCCTATGAATGACGGTACAGCTATCAAGATAACCACTGCGTTGTATTATACGCCGAGCGGACGTTCTATTCAGGCTACTGGCATTGATCCTGATATTGAGGTGGAACAGGTGTTGCGCAAGCCGGAAGAAGCATCTGAAAGCAAACGACCGCTAGTATCAGAACATGATTTGAAAGGGCATCTGGCCAATGGCAATGGCAACAAAAAGAAGGCAAAGGCGCAACAGAGCAAGGCTGAAGGCCCCAGTGACACCATGAAAAAACGGTTGCAGCTGGATACGCAATTGCAGCGTGCGTTGGATCTGCTGAAGGGGTTACATGCGCTCGAGGGATAGTATTTTCACAGTGTTTTTCTAATTAACTGATGCCTCAAAAAAAGAAAATCCCATTCTGGCCGGGGCTTGTGCTGGCCGCCGTGCTGGTGACGTTGCTGGCCGTCATTTTTATAGTGCCACAGACTGAAAATGAAACAGAACAATCCAGTGTGCAAATGCCGGAAAAGCAGCCTGTGCAAACACCAGTCAGGGAGCCTTCCCCGCAGGCCATCGAGCCGACAACCAAAGCCCCGTCCATCGGTCAGGTGATCGAAGCACTTCCTCCGGAGGAAGCATTGCCAGCGATAAGGGTAGCGCATGGTCTTGCCCTGATTATTGATGATGTCGGTTATAATATATCTGCCCTGAAGCGTGTGCTGGCATTATCGGTTCCCGTGGCGATATCCGTGCTTCCTGAAGGCCCCTTTGCTGGCAAGTCAGCAAAACTGGCGCACCAGGCAGGGCAGGTTGTGATGTTGCATCTACCCATGCAGCCGATCGATCCATCATTGCAAATGAGTGAATCATTCCTGCTGGAAGGAATGTCCGAAGATGTAATTCGCGAGACATTCCAGCGTGATATCGACCGGGTGCCTTTTGTCGAGGGTGTGAATAATCATATGGGTTCGAAGCTGACTCAGCTGGAGATGCCCATGCGTCAGGTCATGCAGCTGTGCCGTGAGAAGGGGTTATTTTTTGTCGATTCGAAAACCAGCAGTGGCAGTATAGCGGCGACTATGGCGAAAAAGATGGGTCTTAACTGGGCCTCGCGCCGTTTTTTTCTGGATCATATCATGAGTTCTGAAGCGATGCTTCATGAATGGGAACGTGCCCGCGCCTGTGTAAGGAAAGGGCGCCGCTGTATTATCATTGCACATCCCAGAGCAGCCAGCGTAGCCTTTCTGGAAAACAACCTGACAGAAGACGATGCTGCCAATATGGTATCGATCAGACAATTGTTGAAAGGGAAATCACGCATGGAGCTGCCACAGAACCATGCGTTGGAGGAGGTGCAATAAACCATGATGGCATTGCGTAAATATTTGCTTGCAGGCATCGTGGCGCTGGCCCCCATTCTGGTTGTGGCGGCGTTGGTTAACTGGCTGATTTCACTTTCGGATCAGGCCGTAGCACTGATGCCACCGGCATATCGGCCGGAAATGCTGTTGGGTATCGATATCCCGGGTTTGGGCATCATTCTGGCGCTATTGTTTATTATAATCATTGGGGCCTTGACCACACATTTTATCGGCGGCCATCTGATGCGGTTGATTGACCGGATAATGGAACGTATTCCTCTGGTTCGCAGCGTGTATAAGGCGACACGCCAGTTACTGGAAGCAATATTCGGGGACAGCTCAAATGCATTCAAGGAAGTGGTGATGGTTCCTTTTCCACATAAGGGAAGCATGGTGATGGGCTTTGTTACCGGAGAAAGTCCGCTGCAGCATGCGGATGGTGGTGAGCCAAGCGTCTCTGTGTTTGTGCCCTCCACCCCTTTACCAACCACGGGCTGGCTATTATTTGTCGAGGCTAGCGAGTTAAAACATCTGGATATCAGCGTCGAGGAAGGCATGAAAATGATATTGTCCGGTGGAGCTGTGCCTGCCCTGAAAGAGGAAAACAAGTGAGCAAAAAGGTGGATAATGGCAAAGGCAAGGTCGAGGATATCTCGAACCGGCGTTTCCAGCAGCTGGCGGACGAGAATCGTGAGTTAAAGACTTATGTTGCCGAAGTGATGCATCGGCTTCGGCAGAATGAGCAGTTGTTCTCCCGCATGTTCGAGCTTGAATCACAGGTGTTGAAAGCCACCGACCCGGAAGACCTTTGTTTTACTTTGCTCAGGGCTCTGCGTTCCGGTTTCGAGCTGGACTTTGTACGTTTTTGGCTGGATCGCTCCAGCTGTATTGGTGATCGAAAGCTCGATGCATTGTCCGAGCGCGACCTGGTCTGGGTTGAAGAAGGCGAAATTGTGCAGATGGGGCTGGCGCGAAAACGCACCTGGCTGATGCAGCTGTCGTCCGAACATTCCTTTGACTGGCTGACTGAAAAAGACAGCCATCTGGGTTCGATTGCGCTGCTCACACTGGGCGATCAGGACAAACCCTTCGGTATTCTCGGGGTTGGTTCTGTGGACAGGAATCGTTTTGCCCCGGATCAGAGCAGTGATTTCTTGCAGCATCTGGCGCAGGTGGTGGGTTTGACGCTGGAACATGCTGTGGCACGGGAGCACCTGGCCCGCCTGTCTGTCACGGATGCGGTTACGGGCAGTCATAATCGTCGTTTTCTGCAGCCGCACAGTCACCAGCCATTATCGCAATGGTTCGGCAGCCGGATGCGTGTGGCATGCCTGTATGCCGACATTGATCACTTCAAGGCTTTTTCTGATCATCTGGATGATACGGTTGGCAATGAGATCCTGAATATGCTTTGTGACGTTATGCGCCAATATGTCCGATCCAATGATCCGATGATTCGTATGGAAGGTGATGAATTTGTATTGCTGATGCCCGGCTGTTCGCAGGAGAAAGCTGGCGATATAGCTGCTCAGATCGTGCAGGATATGTCTGGCAGCACGTGGCCGGATGGTAAGGCAGTTAGCGTGAGTATTGGGCTGGCATTTTCAGCATCCGAGAATGATATGGCTGTAAAAGATATTATCACCCGGGCAGATCAGGCCATGTACGTGGCCAAGGCACTGGGCGGCAATCGTTTCGAGATGGCTGAGGACGAATCGATGTGTGGCAGCGGAGATGCAGGCTAAACCTGTTCAGAGTGGCCTGAATCTCCAGGAGGCAGTCACCTCTTTTCTGCATGAAATGGCCGATATTCGGCGAGCATCTGAACATACGGTGGCAGCCTACCGGCGTGATTTAGCCCGATTTGTCGAATACTGCGGCGAAACCTCCCGGTTAAACCATATTACCCGTATTCAGGTGCAGGACTGGCTGGTGGATTGCCATGCCTCCGGTCTGGCTGCGTCCACGCTGGCACGGCGATTATCGGCGCTCTCGAGTTTTTTTGATGCGGCGGTTCAGGCGGGGCAATGCAAGGCCAATGTCGCTGCCGGTATCCGTCCGCCCAAACAACCGAAACGCTTGCCTCGCACGTTGCCGCTGGAGCAGATGCAGGCGTTGATGCAGCCCACGGATCGCAACAGTGACATTCGCGATCTGGCACTGCTCGCAGTGATGTATGGTGGCGGCCTGCGTGTCTCCGAAGTGGTGGGGCTGAATCTGGATGATGCCGATCTGAATCAATTGGAACTGCGTGTATTCGGCAAAGGCCGTAAAGAGCGCATTGTGCCATTGCCTGAAGGTGCGGTGCAGTATCTGCAAAGTTATCTGGAAGATCGTATAGCCAACGATGGGGAGCAGCCAGTGTTTCTCAATCGCCGTGGGGGGCGATTATCCGTTCGCAGTGTACAACGCATGCTTAAGGATCGTGCCCTGCAAACCGGAGCCGATGTGTCGGTGACTCCACATCGTCTTCGCCATTCATTCGCCACCCATTTGTTAGCCGGTGGTGTTGATCTGCGTGCCATTCAGGAATTGCTCGGCCATGCATCACTGGCTACCACCGAGCGCTACACCCATTTGGATATTGCCAAACTTACAGAGGTTTACGATGAAACACATCCGCGTGCTAAAAAGAGAGGCGGTTGAATATCAAAAAATTCTTAAATTGGATATTGGTGATCGACGTAGTTCGGCCAAAAGTGGTCATTCAGGTTTACTCATTTATGCCCTACTAGAAGAACCTGCGTTAGTTAACTGCTTTCTCAATAACCAGAACCAACTACATCCTT
>JAUZQI010000154.1 GCA_030951095.1 Mariprofundus sp.
TCTCACCGATGACGGTGCGCTTACCCGTGCACTTACCCGGCCGGGCGCGAAAGTGCCGCGCGAATACAGAGCTCGCGTGGCGGGTATGGTTGCCATGGAAACACTGGAGAAACTCAGACGCGGCGGTTTCGATATTGGCAAAGGTGAGCATGCCGATGCATGGGAAGTCAGCGTCGATTCGGAATCAAAAGGGCATACCTGGCTGACCATCGTTATTTTCCGGGGTCGCTGGCGCGAAGTGCGACGCACGCTGGAAGAATGCGGCCATCCTGTCAGGCGTTTGCTGCGCACCCGTTTCGGCCCGCTGCGGCTCGAGGAAGACATGCCGAGAGGCAGTTACCGGCAGCTAAACCGCTCTGAAATCAAAAAACTGAAGGGATATACCGACAAGTGAGTTCCATCCCCCCAGTACAGGTATATAAAAAACTGCTGGCTGTTTACGGCCCCCAGGGCTGGTGGCCAGCTGATTCACCATTCGAAATGATGGTCGGTGCCATTTTGACTCAGAATACCAGCTGGCAGAATGTCGAAACAGCCATTGCCAACCTGAAAGCGCACAACATGCTCGACTGCGAATTGATCGCCAGCAGTAATTTGCAACAGCTGGGTGAAGTCATCCGCGCGTCTGGTTTCTATATGCAGAAGGCGCGTTATCTGCAGCAATTCTCGCTGTTTTACTACAACAATAGCAAACGCAAAGGGCTGTCAAAATGGCCAACCAGTATATTACGAAATCGCCTTCTGGCTGTGCATGGTATTGGCCCGGAAACTGCCGACTCGATACTGCTCTATGCGCTGGACAGGCCGGTATTTGTTGTCGACGCCTACACCAAACGGCTGTTTATGCGGCTGGAGCACTTCGACTATGAACTGGGTTATGACAGTATTCAGCACTATTTTAAGCAACGCTTGCCTGAAAGCCTGCCGCTGTTTCAGGAGTTCCATGCCCTGATTGTCGAGCATGCCAAACGCTTTTGTAAAACCAAACCGCTGTGCAGCCGCTGTCCTCTTGCCAGTGATTGCCCAACTGCAATGGGTTCAGGTGCCGAAATCAATCGCCCAAAGCACCCCGATGTGGATTGATGCACCGGTTCCGCTGAACGCACTGCCACGCGAGCCTGGTGTCTACCGCATGCTCGATCATGAACGTAAAGTGCTCTATGTCGGCAAGGCACGAAACTTGAGAAAACGTGTGTCCAGTTATTTCCAACGTCAACCCGAATCGCCACGCACGCAAGCCATGGTACAGCAAATCAGGGATATCGCTTTTTCCATCACCGCATCTGAAGCCGATGCACTGGTGCTCGAACACAATCTGATCAAGCAGCTCAAGCCGCGTTATAACGTGTTGATGAAGGATTCGAAATCTTACCCGTATATCTTGCTGACCGATGAACCGTTTCCGAAACTGTTGCTCTATCGCGGTAATCGTTCAGTGGCAGGGGAATATTTCGGCCCGTTTCCCAATGCCGGCGCAGTGCATGCCACCCTGCATGTGATGCAATCGATTTTCCGGATCAGGGACTGCGAAGACGGGGTATTCAACAATCGCTCCCGCCCCTGCATGCAGCACCAGATTGGCCGGTGTTCAGCTCCCTGCTGCAATATCGTGTCACAGGAAGAATATGCCCGGCAGGTCGATGATGTGCGCTGTTTTCTCAAGGGGAAAAACATGGAACTGCTACAAAACTGGGAACAATCGATGCAACAGGCCTCTGATGCACAACATTTTGAACAGGCCGCCATCCTGCGTGACCGAATCCGGGCACTGCGCAGCGTGCTGGCCGGTTCCGAAAACAGTGGTTTGCCGGATGATATCGATGCCATTGCATTGATTCGCCACTATACCGGCGTCATTGCCAGCATCGGCGTACGCAGATCTGGCCGTGATCTGGGCTGCCATAATATCCGCATTGATCAGGCTGGCGATGCTGATGACATTGAAATTCTGCAATCGCTGTTCATCGAGCGATACAGCAAAGCATCTCCTCCTGCACATATTGTATTGGCCGCTTCAACGGTAGATTTGCATGAATTGAACTGTTTGCTCGGACTCATGCATCCAGAGCCAAAAACCACCATCCTCTGCCCCAAACGCGGTTCCCGTCTGCAATGGTTGCAACAGGTTCTTTACTCGGGCCGGCAGATGATTGCCACCCGCAAACAGGGTAATCAGCAACCCGCCTTTGCTGCGCTGGCAGAGTTATTTGGGCTTGATGATGTTCCAGAACGCATTGCCGCTGTCGATAATGCCCACCTGGGCGGCAAGCAGATGGTCGCCGCCATTACCTATGCCGGCTGGCAGGGAGCAGAAAAAGAATATTACCGCCATTACAAACTCGATGGAATTGCCGGCAAGATCATTGAAGGCGATGATTATGGTGCCATGCAAGTTGTACTGGAACGATTTTTCCGTTCTATTCAGGAAGATAGCATCCCTTGCCCCGACCTGATGCTGATTGATGGTGGCCGAGGTCAGTTAGGGGTGGCGTTGCAATGTGCGGTTGATGCTGGCTTGCATGAGCTGAAACTGGTTGGTGTGGCCAAAGGCGATGCACGCAAGCTCGGTGAAGAAACCTTGTGGCCGGGCTGGCCGAAAAACAAAACTGCAGATATAGGGCTGCCATTACAGCCCGGGAAACACTCCCCTGCTTTGCTGCTGATTGCCCGCGTGCGTGACGAAGCACATCGGTTTGCCGGTTCCTACATGCGCAAGCGAAAAAAACAGAGCATGTTCACTTCGGCGCTGGATGGTATCCCCGGCATTGGCCCGGGCAAACGCAGTGCATTATTGAAACATTTCGGCGGTATTGAAGGTGTCAAAAAAGCCAGCCGGAAGCAGCTGACTCAGGCTGGCGGTATTTCTGAAAAACTGGCCGAAAAAATCTTCCTGTCGCTGCATCAATGACGAGAGATGTCATACATTCAAACAGCAACGATATTGATGCAAACATCTGCCCGTTATGCGGTGAACCCAATGACTGTGTCATGGCCAGGTGTGATAAAACATTCGATAAACCATGCTGGTGTAAATCTGAGAAATTTTGCCAAGAGCTGCTGAATCGGATGCCGAAACATGCAAGGAGCCGCGCCTGCATCTGCCACACCTGTCTGCAAACAACAGGTCAGAATTAAG
Organism: Mariprofundus sp.; assembly: GCA_030951095.1. GTDB lineage: Bacteria > Pseudomonadota > Zetaproteobacteria > Mariprofundales > Mariprofundaceae > Mariprofundus. The sequence goes on from JAUZQI010000154.1 coordinate 3,137, forward strand.
CGATCCCCAGCGCCTTGCGCATAGCCGCCATATGGTCTTCGGCCTCCTCTCTGGCTTCTGCACTATCGAGTTCCTTATCCACCCAGCGCATGCAGGACTGATCCGGCTCTTTCAGAAACGGGGACGGGGCAGTCTTCTCTTTTTGCCCAAAGCGACTGCGCACACGGGCATAACTGAGTGTCAGATGAAAGCGGGCCCGCGTCATGGCCACATACATCAGCCGCCGCTCTTCCTCCATCCTGTTTTCCTCCAGTGCACTTGAATGCGGAAAAATACCATCTTCCATACCAATCACATAAACATGATCAAATTCCAGCCCCTTGGCCGCATGTACGGTCATCAGGCGCACCTGACCGGATGGATCATCCTCTTTATCCGCCAGTAGAAAAATATGTTGCAGAAAATCGGCCAGATCACCGCCATTCTCCGCATACATAACCCACCAGCGGCGCAGTTCCATCAGATTACCCATACGCCGTTCGGCTACTTCTTCACTATCGGCTTCGGCCCGAATAGCTGCTTCCAGATGTGTCAAATCGAGCACCGCATCAAATGCCTCATCTGCCTCCCCGTGTTTGAAATGAAATTCCAGTGCTACCATCAAATCACCGAATTCACGCAAATTCGTGACACGCTGATGCGACAAATCTTCATGCAGGCATGCACCCAGTAATGAACACCCGTGCAGCATGGCAAAATCACCCAAATCACCCAGTGCCTTGGCTCCGATACCGCGACGTGGACGGGCAATCGCACGCATAAAGGCCAGATCATCATCGGCATTGGCAATCAATCGCAGATAAGCCAGCACATCCTGAATTTCGGCCCGGTCAAAAAAAGACAACCCGCCACTGATATGATAGGGCATCTTTACCTCGCGCATGGCAATTTCCACCGCGCGTGCCTGATAGGAAGCACGGTAGAGCACGCAGAAATTATCCCAGTCCGCATCGGAGGTGGCACGCCGCGCCTTGATGTCCCCGGCCACGCGCCGCGCCTCTTCTTCCGGATTGGAAGATTCCCAGACCCTTACCGGTTTACCCTGTCCCAGATTGGAGCGCAGAGTTTTACCCAGTCGTTCGGAGTTTTTGGCGATCAATGAATTGGAAGCGCTCAGGATCGAAGCGGTGGAACGATAATTTTCCTCCAGCCGTATCACGGTCAGATTCGGATAATCACGCTGCAACTGGAACAGGTTTTTCACTTCCGCGCCACGCCAGCCGTAAATCGACTGATCATCGTCCCCCACCACCGTCAGATTACCATCATCCGGCACCAGCAGTCGCACCCACTGATATTGAATACGCGAAGAATCCTGATATTCATCAACCAGAAAATGACGCGCCCGCATCTGCCACAGGGCACGTACATCGGCATGCTCCTCCAGCAAACGGATTGGCAACACCATCAGATCATCAAAATCAACGGCATTCATGCGCTGCAATAATTCATCATAATGCTCGCAGATCGCTGACAACTGATTTTCATGTTGCTCAATCAAACCGTTTTTAAGCAGTGAAATACGCGACAGGGTACGTTCGACCTGATCGGCATCGGCAGGCAGCTTCATCTCTGACAACACCGATTTCATTGCCGATTTCTGTTCAGCTCCGGCAAAAACAGACACATTGGCACGTCGCCCCGTCAAGCCTGCATGCTCACGCACCATCGACAGCCCCAACGCATGGAATGTACAAATACGCAGCCGACCTGTTTTTTCACCTAATCTACTCTGCAAACGCTGCCGCATTTCACGCGCAGCCTTATTGGTAAAGGTCACAGCCGTAATTGCATTTTCCGGCACATCACGTTCCACCAGCGCGGCAATGCGTTCGGTAATCACACGGGTTTTGCCCGAGCCTGCTCCGGCCAGCACCAGCAGCGGCCCACCACGATGAAAAACAGCACGATACTGTTCTTCATTGAGTTGGGAGGTTGATGAAGAGGCTGACATGGAGGGGCAGCATAAGCAGACGCTTCCGTATCGCAAGCGCAGGATTTATAGTTGCCGGTAAAAAGATAAACCAAAACTCTTTCACCACAGAGTACACAGAGTTTCACGGAGTAAAGACAATAAGAAAGTTGAATGGTTTATAGTCAATGTGTAGGACTGACTCAATAATCATACAACGGCTCCACAATCCTTATTTTTTCTTTGGCCCTCCTCTGCGTAACGCTGTGGTGAAAAATTTTGACTCTGATTATAAGGATACCACGTTGAAGCTGTTTCCACATCATGCCTTTCGCGAATATGATATTCGCGGTATTGCCGGCACAGACATTACCGATGAACTCGCTTACCTGTTGGGCAAAGCTTATGCCGCAATGCTGCCCGCAGATGATAAACGTGTGATTGCCATCGGACGGGATGTACGACTCTCCGGCCCTGCCCTGCAGGCAGCTGTGATTCGGGGGCTGACCGATGCCGGTCGCCATGTGATTGATATCGGCATCACACCGACTCCGCTGGCCTATTATGCCGTGTATCGGCTCGATATAGCCGGCTGCATCATGGTAACGGCAAGTCATAATCCCGGTGAATATAACGGCTTCAAAATGATGCTTGGTAAATCGAGTCTGTACGGTGAAGAAATCCAGATACTGAAAGCGCTAATGCAAAAGGATCTACCCAATGCAACCACCCCGGGTTCTGTTAGCAGACAAAGTGTTGTAGACGATTATACCCGCTTTATTACCGCGGACTGCCGGCTTTCCCATCCACTCAAGGTTGTCATCGATGCCGGCAACGGGCCATCCGGTATCATTGCCGCCCCGCTCTACCGGCGTATCGGCTGCGAAGTGATCGAACTGTACTGCGAACCGGATGGCCGTTTCCCCAACCATCATCCTGATCCGACGATTGCAGAAAATATGGTTGATCTTGCCAGTTCTGTGCGGGAAAATGATGCCGATTTGGGTATCGCTTTTGACGGCGATGGTGACCGCATCGGTATTGTCGACGAAAAAGGTAATATTGTCTGGGCCGATATGCTGCTTTTACTGCTGGCCCGCCATCTGCTCAGGCAGCAGCCGGGAGCCACGATTATTTCCGAAGTAAAATGTTCTCAGCATATGTATGACGGCATCAAACAGGCCGGTGGAAAACCGGTCATGTGGCGCACCGGTCACTCGCCCATCAAGGCGAAGATGAAAGAAACCGGCGCCCTGCTGGCCGGTGAAATGTCCGGCCATATGTTTTTCGCTGACCGCTTTTTCGGTTTTGATGATGCTGCCTATGCCGGTGCACGCGTTATGCAGATGCTAACCGATACGGGCGCTACCTTTTCCGAACTGCTGAAAGATGTTCCCCGCTCTGAAACCACCCCCGAATTACGTATTGCATGCAGTGATGCGAGGAAATTCGGCCTGGTCAATGAAGCCATCGAACATTTCCGGGCACTCGGGTATGATATTATCGACATTGACGGCATGCGCATCAATTTTGCGGATGGCTGGGGCCTGCTGCGCGCATCCAATACCCAACCGGCTCTGGTCATGCGCTTTGAAGCACCGAACAAAAAACGACTGGCAGAAATGCGTGAACTGATTGATACATGGCTGAAGCAGAATCGTTAAAGAGCCCCTGAATAATCAGTGTGAATAAACTTTATTCACAATCCCGCCGCCCAGTAATTCTTCACCGGCATAAAAAGCCGCCACCTGCCCCGGTGCAGTTGGTTTCTGGGCTTGATCAAACACAAGGTGGAGCCCATCACCTTCAAATCCACCTTCGGGCTGCAGGCTACATGCGGCCGGCTGCATCTGGTAACGCACTTTAGCAGTGATACTCTCCCCGGCACGGGGCTGGCGAATCCAGCTCACATCGCCCACTTCCACTTCAGAAATCATTGCATCTTCAGGATGTGCAACGACAACACGGGCTGTCGTTCCATCGAGCGCCACCACATGCCATGGCCCATCCGGCAAGCCCAGGCCCTTGCGCTGACCCAGCGTGAAATGCGCAATACCCAGATGTTTGCCAAGGAAATTCCCGTTCGTATCGACAATATCCCCGCCCCGAAATCCGGCTGTTGCACCTTCCCTTTTGAGAAATTCAATACGATCCCCGGCTGGAATAAAGCAGATATCCTGACTTTCGTGTTTTTCTGCTGTCGCCAGCTTGAAATAGCGGGCCAGCATACGGGTATCATCCTTCTCCAGATTCCCGACCGGAAACAAAATCCGTTCCGCCTGCCTGCGACTCGTCGTAGCCAGGAAATAGCTCTGATCCTTCCTGTTATCACTACCCTTAAACATATGGATGCCGTCAGCCGAATCTCTCCGCTGCACATAATGGCCGGTCGCCACAAATCGCGCTTCCAGCTGATCCGCCGCATCCAGTAATGCCCCGAATTTTACAAAGCGGTTACAGCGCTCACACGGATTGGGTGTACGGCCTGTTTCATAATCCTGAATAAACGGATCAATCACATCACGGCGAAATTCCTCTCGCATATCCATGGCATAAAACGGAATGTCGATATGATCTGCCACCCGGCGCGCATCATACGAATCTTCAAGCGAACAGCAGGAACCATGGCCGTTTACTTCATCGCGTGAATAGTCCCAGACATTTAGAAACACACCGATCACATCCAGACCGGCCTCTTTCAACAACACCGCCATCACCGACGAATCCACACCTCCGGACATGGCTGCAATGACTCGCACCCCTTTCAAGGGCACCAGATCAGCGATAATATCGGCAATCATCGATTCAGGATTTTCAGACATACGCCGAAGCTTAACAGCAGTGATATCAAACGAGTAACTGTTCAAACAGGAAGGTTTCTATTGTCCTGTACCACCTCGACCATAATTCCATCGGGATCTGCCAGAAAGAAATACTCGATGCCAGTTCTTCCATGCACAATTTTGACACCATCGGCCAGCCCAAGCGACTCCACACGTTCTTTCGCCAGCTGAATATCGGCCACCCTGACACCAAAGTGTTTGATGCCGATTCGGGGCAGGTCTGTAGCGATCTGTTTGGATGATTCCGGTGCAGAAATATTGTTGGAAAAACAGAAAAG
>JAUZQI010000155.1 GCA_030951095.1 Mariprofundus sp.
GGTGGGCGTAAAGCCGCAGCCGGTATCAATGCCTTGCCGGCAGACATGTTCGATCATTTTATAGATTCATTCAGGGGTATGTATGAGCATTGATCGTTCAGTCATTGCGGGCATTCATGCTGTCAAACATGCACTGGATGCCGGTGATCCGATTGATGAGTTGCTGATCGAAAAGGGCAAGCGGCATCCGCGAATCAATGAGTTGATTCATCTGGCTAAAAAATCCGGCGTTCGTTTCTCCTTTGTACCAAAGCAGGCCTTGATTCGCCTAGCTGAAAGTGTACCGCATCAGGGCGTGGTGGCGAAAATGGCAACCGCAGGAGCGATGCAACTGGCCTCTTTTGAGGACTGGTTGAAGGCGTTGGATATGGATCAGTCACCGCTGGTATTGTTGTTGGATCAGGTGACGGATCCGCATAATCTGGGTGCCTGTATACGTACTGCGGAGGCGGCTGGCTGTGCGGCTGTGATTGTACCGAAGGATCATACTGCCGATTTGCATTCGCCGGTGGTAGCAAAATCAGCCTGTGGCGCACTGGCACGGTTACCAGTGTTACAGGTGGTTAATTTCAAACGCTGTATTGAGCAGTTACAACAGAAGGGATTCTGGACTGTCGGGCTGGCCGGAGAGGCGGATACTTCAATGTATGATGCGAATCTGTCAGGAGCGACAGCGGTAGTGATGGGCTCGGAAGGCAAGGGGATGCGCCGGCTGGTGCGAGAGACTTGTGATCAGTTGATCAGAATCCCCATGTCGGGTGTGGTCGAGTCGTTGAATGTATCGGTGGCAACCGGTGTGACGTTGTTTGAAATGAACAGGCAGCGCGATGCAGGGTGAGCGAGGTCAGGCAGCCGCTTTTTCAGTTGTCCCTGATTTGGAAATTCGGATAAACTTTTGACCGCAATATTGACATTGGCCAGAACCGGCTTTCAGGCTGATATAGACCAGTGGGTGCTGCCCGTTGTCGGAGCAAGATACGATATTTTCTGTTGATTTGATGGTGCCGTTGCGCATTGGTATTCCCCCCGAGGCTGATCTTAATCCCCATAAAAAAAGCGGGCGAATTGTGTCGGCGAAGCTTTTAATGTCAAGTTTTGGATGGCAATAACGTCGAGGAGTGAATGATGAATGGAACTGACAGAGTGCTGATTGAAGGGCTTGAAGTGCGTACAGTGATTGGTATTTATGACTGGGAGCGGGAAATCAGGCAGACGGTGCGTCTGGATCTGGAAATGGCGTGGAACATCGCCAAAGCGGCGCAAACGGACAGTATTGAAGATGCGCTGGATTATAAAGCCGTATCCAAACGTTTGATTGCCTTTGTTGAATCATCCAGTTTTGGTTTAATCGAGTCGCTGGCCGAGCATTGCGCCGATATTGTCCTGAATGAATTCGGCGTGCCCTGGCTGCGTCTGAAAATGTCCAAACCCGGGGCGGTGCGAGGCAGTGAGAATGTAGCGGTGTTGATTGAAAGGGCTAGTCATGGCTGACGTGCTGGTTGGCATGGGTTCCAATATCGAACCGGAAGATAATTTATTACGGGCGGCGGCGGCGTTGCGTGCTGAGTTTGATAATGTGAGATTTTCATCTGTCTACCGCTCGCCTGCAGTCGGCATGAACGGAGATGATTTTCTCAATGCCTGCTGTTTGTTCGATTCAGCGCTTGATCAAGCGGAAGTACGCCAGCGCATGAAGGATCTGGAAGATGAGCAGGGGCGAGACCGATCTCGCGGTTCATGGAAACCGCGCACGATTGATCTGGATATGCTGATTTATGATGGCGAGGTGATGGATGATGAGTTGTATCGGTATGCTCACGCATTTGTGCCTGCATCTGAACTGGTGGAAATCGGAAAATCAGGGGCATGTATCGGCCAATTAACCCCAGTTGTTTTGCACTTGTAAAACAGTTTGATAACCCTACAATTCAGCAACCGCTCATATGCGCATCAGGCAGCGGTCAGACAATCTGGAGAATAATGCATGTTGATCGCTGTTCCAGCCGAAACACAACCCTATGAAAAACGCGTGGCAGCTACACCCGAGACGGTGAAGAAATTTATTGCCGCCGGTTGTGATGTGGTGCTTGAAAAAGGCGCCGGCGCACGAGCCAACTATCCGAACGATGCCTATATCGAGCAAGGGGCACGGGTGGCAGATAATTTTACGTCGGCCTGTGCCGATGCCGACCTGGTGTTAAAAGTGAGTCCGCTCAATGCGGAGGAACTTACGCATGTCAAAAAGGGAGCGGCAGTGGCCAGTTTGCTAGCGCCATTCAGTAATCCGCTATTGCAGGATTATGCCGATGCCGGTCTTTCCTGTTTTTGTATGGAAATGGTTCCGCGTATTTCGCGGGCCCAAAGCATGGATGTGCTGTCATCACAAGCCAATATCGCCGGTTACAAGTCTGTGCTATTGGCTATGGAGCATTACCAGCGCTTTTTCCCGATGTTGATGACGGCTGCAGGTACGGTGCAGCCGGCCAGAGTCCTGGTGATGGGGGCAGGCGTAGCTGGATTGCAGGCCATTGCTACAGCGCGACGTATGGGAGCGAGTGTTGAAGCCTTTGATGTACGCGCTGCAGCCAAAGAGCAGGTGGAGAGCCTGGGGGCGAAATTTGTCGAAGTGGCAGCGAGTGCTGATGCCGAAGATGCAGGTGGCTATGCCAAAGAAATGGGTGATGACTACAAGCGGCGTCAGGCTGAATTAATCGCCGGGCATGCTGCCAAATCGGATATCATTATTACCACAGCATTGATTCCCGGACGTCCTGCCCCTGTATTGATTACCGAAGAAATGGTGCAGAGCATGAAGGTCGGTTCGGTGGTTGTTGATATGGCTGTTGAAATGGGAGGAAACTGCCCGTTATCCGAACCGGATGCAGTGGTTGTCAGGCATGGTGTGACACTGGTCGGCATTACCAATCTTCCGGCTCTGATGGCCACTGATGCCAGTAGCCTGTATGCACGCAACCTGTTTAATTTTATCATACCGATGTTGCATGATGACGGCAGTTTGCAGATCAATCGGGAAGATGAGGTAGTTGAGGCGGCGTTGTTGTGCGCCAGCGGCGAATTTCTCAAGCCGCAGATGTTGCCGAAGGAGGGAACACCGTGAATACCGCAGCCATAACACAGGTCGCAAATGAGCATGCTGCACAGGCGGCGCACGTTTCCGCAGTTGATCCGTTTGTTTTCTCATTTACCGTTTTCGTGCTGGCTATTATTGTTGGTTATCATGTGGTCTGGACGGTGACGCCGGCACTGCATACGCCGCTGATGAGCGTTACCAATGCCATTTCCAGTATTATTATTGTCGGCGCATTGCTGGCGGCAGGTCCTGTTGAAATGACTCTGGCCACAGTGCTCGGTCTGATTGCAGTGGGCTTGGCGGCGGTGAATATCTTTGGTGGTTTCATGGTAACGCAGCGCATGCTTGCCATGTTCAAAAAACGGAAATAGGGGCGACTATGCTATCAGTCAATATGGTGGCGATGGCCTACTTGCTTGCATCGGTGCTTATTATTTTTGCACTCAAGGGTTTGGCCAGTCCGGAAACGGCAAGGCGCGGCAATGCGTTGGGCATGCTGGGTATGGGTATAGCCGCACTGGTAACCCTGCAGATGGATGCAGTTCAGAATTATGCCTGGATTGTGGCGGCGATTGCTATCGGTGCTCTGCTTGGTGGTACGGTAGCGCGCAAGGTGCCGATGACACATATGCCGCAAACAGTGGCTTTCATGCACTCGTTGGTCGGGTTGGCTGCTGTATTAATCGCTGTTTCAGCTTTTATTGATCCGGTAGCCTATGGTATCGCCAATGCTGAAGGCGGTTTGTACATGGCTAGCCGCATTGAACTGTTCCTCGGCACGTTTATCGGCGCTATTACATTTACCGCTTCGTTGATTGCTTTCGGTAAATTACAGGGGGTTTTGCCCGGTAAGCCACTGGTGTTTGGTGCCCAGCATCTGCTGAACCTGGTGCTGGGCATCGTAATGGTCGGGGCAGGTATTATATTTTGCATGAACGAAGCGACATTACCTTTTACGATGATGTTGGGCGTGGCCCTGGTATTGGGTGTACTGTTGATCGTGCCGATTGGCGGTGCAGATATGCCGGTGATTGTATCCATGCTGAATTCATATTCGGGTTGGGCGGCAGCAGGTATCGGCTTCACGCTGGGTAATAATATGCTGATCGTGGCAGGTGCGCTGGTCGGTTCATCCGGCGCAATTCTATCTTATATTATGTGCAAGGCGATGAATCGTTCATTAATTAACGTATTACTGGGTGGGTTTGGTGGTGATGCGGTCGCTGCAAGTAGCACTGTCGGACAAGTGGCGGATCGCCCTGTTAAAAGTGGCGCGGCTGAAGATGCAGCTTTCCTGATAAGCAATGCACGTTCGGTGGTGATTGTACCGGGTTATGGCTTGGCGGTAGCCCGTGCCCAGCATGCATTGAAAGAGATGGTGGATGAACTGCTGGAGCAGGGTGTACAGGTGAAGTTTGCCATTCATCCGGTGGCAGGCCGAATGCCCGGCCACATGAATGTACTGCTGGCTGAGGCTGATGTGCCCTACGATATTGTATTCGAGATGGATAAAATCAATTCCGAATTTGCCGATACTGATGTGGCGCTGGTGATCGGTGCCAATGATGTGACCAACCCGTCGGCCAAAACGGATCCGTCGAGCCCGATATACGGGATGCCGATTCTGGAGGTATCCAAGGCAGAGCATGTGATTGTCATCAAACGTTCTCTGTCACCGGGTTATGCCGGGCTGGATAATGATTTGTTCTATATGGACAAAACCATGATGCTGTTCTCAGATGCCAAGCAGGCGTGTGAATCAATCAAGCAGGCGCTGCATTAATTAATTCAGGAATGAGCCACTTGTAAAAGTCGTAAACGGCGATTTGCTTGCCCACTCCGGCGCATTGCCGAGCTGGAACTTAGAATATTTCAGGTTTTGTTGAGTATGTCCTGATTCTGCCTTCCCGTTTGTCTTTGTGCCGTGCCCGATTCGCTTGCTTCAGCAGGGGGTATCGGTTGTGCGGTCACGGAGTAAGATCTGTTAGCCGGTTTGTTGGCTTCGATTGTGGGTCAGCTGTATGGCGTTGTTATGCATGATGTGGGTGGTAAAGTATTATTCATGTCATCGTATTAATTTTCACAAGTGATTGTTGTTGAAGCAAGGCTGTGAATGGATGTTCAAAAGCTGTTGACAGTCATATTAGCCGACACTATGGTTCGCGACCCTTCGCCGGGGCTCCGTTTTTTGACGGTGGTTCAGCGTAGTGAAAGTTAGAGATGAGGTAACAATGCCAACAGTCAACCAGTTGATTCGCAAGCCGCGCAAGGACAAGCGCAAGATTAATAAAGTTCCTGCTCTGCAGGCTTGCCCGCAGCGTCGCGGTGTATGTACACGTGTATATACTACGACACCTAAAAAGCCGAACTCGGCCTTGCGCAAAGTAGCGCGTGTGCGTTTGACTAACGGTATGGAAGTTACAGCTTACATTCCGGGTGAAGGACACAAGCTGCAGGAGCATTCAGTGGTACTGATTCGTGGCGGTCGTGTGAAGGATTTGCCTGGTGTGCGTTACCATATTCTGCGTGGTGTATTGGATACTACGGGTGTAGAAGGTCGTAAACAGGCTCGCTCGAAGTATGGCGCCAAGCGTCCTAAGTAAGACAAGAGAGGAATAGATAGATGCCACGTAAAGGACCTGCCCCCCGTCGCCCGATAGTTCCGGATGCGAAATTTGGTGATACCAGAGTTTCCACCGTTGTGAACAAAGTGATGCTTGATGGTAAAAAGAATATTGCGGAAGCCATCGTTTATGATGCCATGGATATTGCATCTCAGAAGACCGGTGCCGAGCCACTGGTTGTATTGCACAATGCACTGGAAGCAGTGCGTCCTCAGGTTGAGGTCAAGTCCCGCCGCGTTGGTGGTGCGACTTATCAGGTTCCAATCGAGGTATCTGATCGCCGTCAGCAGTCATTGGCAGTGCGCTGGTTGGTAGAGTATTCCCGTAATCGTTCAGAGCATACTATGGCTGAACGTTTGGGTAATGAAATGGCTGATGCCGTCAGCGAGCGCGGTGGTGCTTATAAAAAACGTGATGAGACCCATCGCATGGCTGAAGCTAACAAGGCATTCTCTCATTTCCGCTGGTAAGTGGTTTGCCGGAGTTTAAAGATTACGGTTAATTGAGTCGAAAGGCTCGGATAGTAGTAAAAGTTTAACAGTAAAAGATATAGTTCTTTTATAATTTGATGGAAATTAAGGAGTAGCGACGTGGCTCGTAAAACACCGCTGGAACGTGTGCGCAATATCGGCATTATGGCTCATATTGACGCTGGTAAAACAACAACGACTGAACGCGTCCTGTTTTATACTGGCGTGAGCCACAAGATCGGTGAAGTGCACGACGGCGCTGCTACCATGGACTGGATGGAGCAGGAGCAGGAACGTGGCATCACGATCACCTCCGCTGCAACGACCTGTACCTGGGACGACCATCAGATTAATATCATCGATACCCCCGGCCATGTGGATTTCACCATTGAAGTAGAGCGGTCTTTGCGCGTGCTTGATGGCGCTGTGGGCGTGTTTTGCGCGGTCGGCGGTGTGCAGCCGCAGTCTGAAACGGTTTGGCGACAGGCTGATCGTTACCATGTTCCCCGTATTGCCTTTGTAAACAAGATGGATCGTACCGGCGCTGATTTCTTTGGCGTGGTGGATGCGATTCGCGAGCGTTTGGGTCACAATGCGGTTGCGCTGAATATTCCAATCGGCGCGGAAGAAGATTTCCAGGGCGTTGTCGATCTGGTCTCCATGAAAGCCATTATCTGGAAAGATGAGGCCATGGGCTCGATGTACGATGTGGTTGATATCCCGGATGATCTTCAGGAAGTTGCTGAAGAGCGTCGCGAACTGCTGCTCGATGCTGTGCTGGTCAACGATGAAGATCTGATGATGGCTTACCTCGAAGGCGAAGATATTGATCAGGATGCGCTGAAAAAATGCATCCGTAAGTCCGTACTGGATATTTCCGTGATTCCTGTGCTTGCTGGTACAGCGTTCAAGAACAAGGGTGTGCAGACATTGCTGGATGCCGTGGTTGATTATATGCCTGCGCCGGTTGATGTGCCTGCCATTAAAGGTGTAAATCCTGATACCGATGCTGATGATGAGCGCCATGCAACGGATGATGAGCCATTTTCCGCACTTGCCTTTAAAGTGATGACCGATCCGTTTGTGGGCACGCTGACCTTTTTCCGCGTCTATTCAGGCGTAGCTGAAGCCGGTTCTTATGTGATTAACTCGACCAAAAACAGGAAAGAACGTCTGGGTCGTATCCTGCAGATGCATGCCAATGAGCGCTCCGAGAGTAATGTAGTGCGCGCCGGCGATATTGCTGCGGCAGTGGGCCTGAAAGCCTCCACCACCGGGGACACGCTGTGTACTGCAGATGCGCCGATTATTCTGGAACGTATGGAATTTCCTGAACCGGTAATTTCTGTGGCGATTGAGCCGAAGACCAAAGCCGACCAGGAAAAAATGGGTGTCGCGCTTGGTCGTTTGGCGGCTGAAGATCCTTCATTCCGCGTGCGTACCGATGATGAAACCGGTCAAACGATTATTTCCGGCATGGGCGAATTGCATCTGGAAATTCTGGTGGATCGCATGCGTCGTGAGTTCAATGTGGAAGCCAATGTGGGCAAACCGCAGGTGGCCTATCGCGAAACCATTCGTGCTGCGACCAAGTCGGAAGGCAAGTTTGTGCGTCAGTCCGGCGGTCGCGGTCAGTATGGCCACTGTTGGCTGGAAATCGAGCCGCTCGAAGCTGGCGCTGGTTTTGAATTCGTTGACAAGATTTCCGGTGGTTCTATTCATCGTGAATATATCCCGGCTGTTGGCAAAGGTTGTGAAGAGGCCATGGCCAACGGTGTTCTGGCCGGTTATCCGATGGTGGATATCAGAGCGACCGTGGTTGACGGTTCTTATCATGATGTCGACTCCAATGAGATGGCATTTAAAGTGGCTGGTTCCATGGGCTTCCGCAAAGGTTGTCTGGAAGCCAAGCCGGTGATTCTTGAGCCGATGATGGAAGTCGAAGTGGTGACGCCTGAAGATTATATGGGCGATATCGTTGGCGATCTGAATCGTCGTCGTGGTCGCGTGTTGGGTATGGAAGATCGTAATAACGCCAAAGTGATTGAAGCAGAAGTGCCGCTCTCCGAAATGTTCGGTTATTCCACCAATGTGCGTTCGATGTCACAGGGGCGTGCTACATACACCATGCAGTTTAAATTTTATGAAGAAGTTCCTAAGAATATCGCGTTGGAAATCATCGCGGCAGTAAAAGGTTAGAATGAAACAAACAACGGATATGGATTTTTTCCACAGCGTAATGCTGTTTCATATCACGGTGTGGAAAAAGTCCACATCCGTTAGGGGTTAAGGAGTAAGTCATGGCAAAGGAAAAGTTCGAACGCAATAAGCCGCATGTCAACATTGGTACCATTGGTCACGTCGACCACGGTAAAACCACGTTGACTGCTGCGATCACTAAAGTTCTGTCTTTGACAGGCGGCGCAGAGTTCAAAGACTACGCAGATATTGATGGTGCTCCTGAAGAGCGCGAACGCGGTATCACTATTGCAACGGCACACGTTGAGTATGAGACAGAAGCACGTCACTACGCTCACGTTGATTGCCCAGGCCATGCCGATTATGTGAAGAACATGATCACTGGTGCTGCACAGATGGATGGTGGTATTCT
>JAUZQI010000156.1 GCA_030951095.1 Mariprofundus sp.
TTTGTGACACCTGTTGAATGAATGGTTTTGGGCTGCTGGTGGCGGGTATTATTGCGGTTGCTTGTTCCTTTGCTACGGTTCATCTGCGCAGACGGTTATCAGGCTATCAGGCCAAAATCATGCGGTTGAAAGAAGAAATAAACGTATTACAACAGCAGCTGGATAGCAATGATCGCCTCGATTTTCTGGTGGCTGAGGTTAATGAAGCAGTACTGAGGATTCATACTGCTGGAAGGATGGTTATTGCGGCCAATTCATACGCCCGCGATATTTTCGCCATGGGAAATTCAATACTGCCGCAACCCATGTTACAAATTTACCGTGATGCAGACTGGAATGAATTGCTTGTGGGGGCCATAGCCGCATTGCCGGAGAAAACAAAACTCCCGCAAATTGAATTGCCTGGCCGGGTGCTGGAGCCGAGGTTGGCACAACTGGAGAATGGGGAAGCATTATTACTCTGTCTGGATGTCACGGCACGCCATAAACTGGAACAGCAGCGGCGAACTTTTTTGTCGAATTTGATGCACGATCTGAAAACACCGCTGACATCACTTCTCGGATACGCCCGTAGCATGGAAAGCTTCGGTGACCAGGCCGATTTCAGAAAGGAGGCAGCAGCGGTGATTGCCAATGAAGCCAAACATGTTAATCACTTGCTTGATGTGCTGCTTACGCTGGATCAGATCGAATTCGAGGAAAAAGACAGGGGCGCATGTTGTGATGGTTTGGATGTTATCAGACGCTCCTGCGACATGCTTGCGTCACAATGCAAAGAAAAGCATGCCTCATTGATAATTGATCATGGAAAGGAAGAGCTACTGATTGCAGCTGCTTTTGATGATGTGGACAGAATAGTCACCAACCTGTTGGTGAATGCCGTCAACCATTCACCCGACGAGGGCCATATCGACGTACGCCTGATTCGACTGGATGGCCGTTGCAAGGTGACGATTGAAGATGAAGGCCCCGGTATTGCGGAAAAGCACTTGCCCCGGGTGACCGAGCGTTTTTATCGGGTGGACAAATCCCGCAACAGACAGATGAAAAGTCATGGTCTGGGGCTGTCTATCGTCAAGGAGTTGCTTGATGCCAATGGCGGCGAACTCAAGCTGTCCAATCGCGACCCGCACGGCCTCCGCGCAGAATTCACACTACCGATGAAACAGTAAGGAAAGCGCCGATTTAAATCTGGTTTAATGAGGCTGCAATGAGAAATGAGCGAGTTCAAGGCAATGATTGCAAGGCATAGCACCGCTATGGCTCAAATCTTTAACGAAGAAATCGTTCATTTCACATGCAGGATCGCGAATCATGGTTTAATCAGGCTTCCTAAGGTGACTCTTGACTAACAACATGCTTCAATATTCTTGGAGGTTCGGCTTCAGCCGCACTTCCGAACAGAGGATCGCCGCAACGCAGGTATCGGGCGAATCAGTGGTGATCTGGATAGAGCACAAAAAGCCGCCCCGCTCATTGCAAGCGAGGCGGCCTCATACGCAGACAATATCCGATTAATCGATTTTAGATAACAGCTTCTTGTTTTTAACCAGATTCCTGACGCCGTGGCCGTGATTCTCTTCAAAGGCGTTTTTCTCGCACCATTTGCCAACCGTCGCAATATTCACTTTGGCGACATGCGGACGAACACTCCAGGAAACCTGATAAGGAGAGCCTGATTCGTTATAGCCCGGGCCAGTTGTAGAGCCTTCATATTGTACTGGTGTCCCAGTGTTTGCAGGGATTCCGGTAGCTTGATGTAGGCCGGACTTTGCTTTTCCGAATTTGGTGAAATCCTTAAAACTCGGTGCATGCTTATCGTTCACCAGTACATAGACCTGTGTTTCTACGCGTAATTGCGGGTTTTGTTTTGGAATATCTTTGTTAAAACAAGACCCCAGCCCTTTACCGGGTTTGATTTGAGCCGTTGAATATACATAGTGCACTTCAATGGTATCGCCGGGCCTTAGCGTGCTATGGTGGCTATCACAGATTTTGTGTTTGGTTGGCGCCAGCTCAGTTTTGCTTAGCAGAGATGAATCATACTTATAACCACTCTGGTAGCCTTCGCCATTGCCGTTGCCGGCATAGATAGAGAAGTCTTTTGCTTTGTGTTCTGCATTTTTATGGAAATGAATGTTACACAGGTCCATTTCCGTAGATGCAGGAGCTTCATTGAAAATACGCTGGTTGTTGCCACCAACAGCATCAATATCCCGAGGTGCCTGAGGGCCGAAACCCTTACCTTTGGTATTTTTCGCCAGTGCTTTGCGTTGTTCAGCAATTACTTTGTCAGCAACTGGTCCGTGGTGACCGGCTACTTCAGCATGATTTCCTTCGTGGTGTCCGTGTTCTCCGGCAAAAGCCGGGGCTGCCAGCAGAGCGCTGGCTGCAATTGCAATTGCAATGCGTTTCATGATTATTCCTCCCGAATTATATAAACAGAAACCGGCAGATCTGCCGGTTTGAAATGTATTATAGTTCATTTTGAAATGATTGCAACTATAGTCCGGCCTTGGTTTGGTAATTCATAACAAGAGGTGAAGATTATGGCTCTGGTTGCTTCAATACATGTGGATTCAGGCTGGGAACTGCCTGATATGGTATTAAAAGATGTTGATGGTAACAGCGTGAATCTGCGTGCCCAAATCGGCAGAAAAGGTTTATTGGTGGCATTTACCTGCAATCACTGTCCTTATGCCATTGCCGTCTGGCCGCGCCTGATACGGCATGCAGCCAAATTGAGAAAAATGGGCATCCATTGCGTCGCAGTAAATCCGAATATCCATCCTGATTATCCGGCTGATGGCGTGACAGCTATGAAAGAAAAAATATCAGAATGGGGTGTCACAATCCCGTATCTGGCTGATGAAATGCAGACAGTGGCCAAAGCATTCGATGCACAGTGTACGCCTGACCTCTATTTGTTCGATGCTGCTGGCAGACTCTACTACCATGGCCGTTTTGATGATGCATGGAAAGATGAATCAAAAGTAAGCCGTGAGGAACTGATCGCTGCAGCCGAATTGCTGGTTGTTGGTGAAAACTCGCCGCAACCGCAACACCCGACCATTGGCTGCTCGATTAAATGGCGGGAAAAACAGTAATCTGAGCATTGCATTTCAAAGGTGTTATCCTAGTGTCACACCTTGAATTTTGGAGAGGCACATAGAGGGGTTAATAACATGTTGAATAAAGTAATGTTGATTGGAAATCTGGGAGCCGATCCTGAAACGCGTTTCACACAGGATGGCACATGTGTGTGTAATCTGCGACTGGCAACAACAGAAAAGTTCAAGAACCGCAATGGGGAACAGCAGGAACGTACCGAGTGGCATCGTATTGTTATGTGGGGCCGGCTGGGCGAAATAGCGAACCAGTATCTAAGCAAGGGTTCTCGTGTTTATATTGAAGGCAAGATTGAAACCAAAAAATGGCAGGATCGTGATGGGAATGATAAATATACCACGGAAATTCGCGCCAACGAAATGAAAATGCTTGGTGGCGGATCCGGTGCCGGTGCTGGTTCATCCGGTAATCAGGGCGGGAACCTGCCTGCTCAGGGCGGCAGCTCTGCGCCGAAGGGCAATGATCCGTTTGCCAGTGCGCCGGATTTCGGCAATGTGCCAGTGGATGATGATATTCCTTTTTGAAATCCGCTATAGATTCAGTCAAACCATGTACAAAGGGGCTCCACTGGAGCCCCTTTTTTTTACAAGATGTTGTGAAAAAATTTGTATTGCAAAGTGCCAGGAATCAACTGTTTTCGTTCTTTATTCATCTCGATGGATTAAAATGCGAAGAATTATCTGCTATCCTGTCTCGTCAACGCTCCATGTTGCGAATGTAATTTTTTATTGTATCGACTATACTAGAAGTAGAACGGACAAAAAGGAGGAACCTGATATGTTGATGAAATTATTAATAACTGTATTAGCTATGGTGGTTTTTAGCACCTCCTCCATGGCTGGAAATAAAGGTTTGATGGGAGCGTTGATTGGCGCTGGCGTGGGTGCAGGAGTTGGCCATGCCGTGGATCGAACCGGCGGTTCCGGTAAAGGGGCCATTATTGGCGCGGTTGGCGGCTACGTAATTGGTAACCAGATGGAAAAGAGTGATCAGCGTGCTCCCCAACCTCAGGCAGCCCAACCTCCGGCACAAACTTCCCGGCAGGGTTCATCTGTGAATGGTTCGAGACAGGACAGCAGCGATTGTGTCAGTGCGAATCGGTATGTCGATCGAGCAACAAAAACCGGTGATAATGATGACAGAGTTTATTTTCTGGAGAAGGCTGTAAAGTTATGTCCGTATCAGGCACGGGCTCATAATGATTTAGGTGTGGCATATTATAAACGTAATAATCGCCATGACAGGGATCGTGCCAGATCTGAATTTAATGAAGCGCTGAAAATCGATCCGGGTTATACAGTCGCCAGAAATAACTTGAGTAATCTGCAGTAAGTCTCGCAAAGTCGGGGGTGAGCAACCCCGGTTCTGCGGCTGTTTACCTGATCTTGTGATTGATATCCATTAACCATGCATGCACCATTTGTTTGCAAAATTGCCGCATTGATTCGAGATATAATGTCGTGTTTTTGTGCAGTAGCTTTATGCCACCAGGATCAAGATGCTTTCGTTCATTTTCACCATGAGCAATCCACCCTTCAATGATAGATTGATCGATCTCGACATGAAATTGCAGGCCATATTGGCTTTTGCCTAAACGAAAGGCCTGCGCCGGCACATCCGGGTGCATAGCTACCGCTGCCATTGCATCCGTAAACGAGAATGTTTCCCCATGCCACTGGAATACAGCCAGAGCGTTCGGCATTTGACAAAACAGCGGATCAGTCACTGCTTCATCCGTGTGATAAACCGGAAACCAACCCAGTTCACGAACAGGCGAAGTGAAAATATCCGCACCGGCAGCTTTGGCTATCATCTGTGCCCCCAGACAGATGCCAAGCATGGGGATGTCTGCCGCAATCGCTTTTTTGAGCCATGCCAGTTCTGCCAGAATATAGTCTGTATCATTATTGGCAGATTGCGGGCCGCCCATGATAATAATACCGTCGAAATCAGTAGCAGCAGGGATAAGGTTACCCTGATCCAGATGAATCCTAGTGAGTTGGTGTCCCGCTTGTTCAAGTGTATCGCCAATCAGGGCTGGCGGTTCAATATCCAGATGCTGGATCACAAGAAAATTCATTCTGCTAGCCTAACTGTTGGTCGGTGTGGTACAAGTCGGATATGCATATCTCAGCAATGATCAAGCGCGTTGCGCGCGGTAAAAACGGGTCGGAAAATCTGGGTCGGAAAGAGGCACAAGAACTGTTCGCAGCATTATTGTTGCCGGATGCGGATGCGTTGCAACTGGGCGCATTTCTGATTGCTCAGCGTATGAAAGGCGAAACAAGTGCGGAATTGGCAGGGTTTGTCGAGGCAGCCAGGGATCGAATTCCCGGATACAGCCAGTTTACGGCACCGGCAGGTGCAGTTGATTTGCCTTGTTATGCAGGTAAATGCCGTGCAGCCCATGCTTATCTTGCGGCAGCCATACGAGCGCGCGATGCAGGTATTCCGGTCTTTATCCACGGTATTGAAAACATCGATGGCCGGGTGAGTGTATGGCAGGTTCTGGAAAATTACGGCCTGAAACGGGCCTCCACATTATCTGAAGCTGCACGCATTCTGGCGAGTGAATATATTGTTTATGTCGATCTGGCTGATGTTTGCCCTGATCTGTTTCGCATCTACACACTCAGACCACGCCTTGGTGTTCGCTCTTTTGCCAATAGCGTGGCACGCCTGCTTAATCCTGTACAATGCGATGGTCAGTTGAACGGATTCTTTCATACGCCGTATGCCAATTATATGGCAGCAGCCAACAGTTTGTTGGAACAGCCACGATCGCTGATTTTTATGGGCGCGGAGGGAGAGCCGGAATTATATGCCGACCGTCAGAAAGTCATTGTGAAGCAGCAGGGAGAATCATTGCAGCGGGTATCATACCCACAAGCCGGTCTGGATACCTATCCGAGGCAGCCCATGGATTTAATACTGCTCAAACAGCAAGCCACTGCTATGCTTGAGGAAAAAATAAACGATAGAGAAACTGCTGTGGTCGAAAGGATGGGAGAAGCTTTTCGCTGGGCATCGAAGGCGCGATTTCCTGTAACGTGGAACATGGAGGATCAATCATGACGAGTGTACTGGTTCCGTTTGCAACGGGCGTTGAAGAAGTTGAAATGATAGCTGTCGTAGATTTGCTACGGCGTGCTGATGTGGATGTGTGCATGGCCAGCCTTGATGGCGGTTCAGTGACTGGTCGTTCCGATATTATCATTGAGTCCGATGCGGCTCTGGCTGATGTAAAAGATCGGGGTTGGGATATGGTGGTATTGCCGGGCGGCTTACCCAATGCACACCTGTTGCGTGATGATGCCAATGTGAAGGCTGTGGTAGAAAGGCTTCGTTCCGAACATAAATCGATTGCTGCTATCTGTGCGGCCCCAACAGCTCTGGCGGCTTATGGCATCACCAAAGGTAAACGGGTAACCTCATACCCGTCTTGTCAGCCGGAAATGGAAGCTTTGCAGCCTTCATCTGTGTATGTGGATGAAGCCGTGGTGGAAGATGATTTTTTGATCACCAGTCGTGGTCCGGGCACGGCAATCATATTTGCCTTGCGGTTGATCGCCAGATTATGCGGTGAGCCGAAATCTTCCGAAATCAGGGAATCAATCGTCGCCTGAATGGACAAAGCCCGGTCAAATAACGGACTTTGTGATTACGACAGTGTAACAGCAGTGCCGCTTACACTGACCATCATCATGCTGCCGTCCTTGCCTACTACTTCGTAATCGATATCAATACCAACGATGGCATTGGATCCCAGTTCAACAGCTCTCGCTTGCAGTTCAGCAAAAGCGATTTCACGAGCCTTGGCCAGTTCCTTTTCATAGGCACCTGAGCGTCCGCCGACAATATCACGAATACCGGCGAACATATCCCGGAAAATATTGGTTCCAAGAATAGCTTCGCCAACGACAACGCCTTTGTAGTCGGTGATGTTTTTTCCTTCGATAGCCGGGGTTGTGCTTAATAACATATTTGACTCCCTGGGGCCGTATCAGACCGGCCTGAATTCGTTGATGCCCATAGGGATGATTTTCCGCTAAGGGTTGCTGGATATTAGAGTATTCGTGCAACTTATGGGTGGTTCTGAATCAGTGCACCCACACTTATTCAGAGGACCCCTAACGCGCATGGACTTTTTTCACCCCGAGATATGGAACAGTATCACAGGGTGAAAAGAAGTCATGCAGGCGCGTTGTTTGTTTCATGTTAATTTCCCTTGAATATGCCGGACTCTTCCTTGCTGACATTTGCTTTGATGCCTGCTTTGGAGCAGGAAAGTGTCACGGTTGTAAAATCAAGCGGAAACGATACCGGTTCGCTCAGATCCAGATTGCCGCCCAGTGATTTCACGCCGTCAGCAATGATATCATAGGGAATACGGGCGCAGTCACCCGAGCCAATCAGTATCAGACGTGCCATCTTACTATTGCTGGCAATCACCCCGGGCGTGCCATGATCAATCATATATGAATAACTGGAAGCTGCTGCCTGCCCAGCCAGCGGAAATAGTGCTAATAGTGAATATAAAAACATTTTTCGAAACATAGTCTCTCCACATAAAAATTTTATAATGCATGCTAACTCCCATTTAAAAAAGTGACAGGGGTAGTTTTCTGTTGGCTAACAGTTTTCAGAACGTAGCATGTGTCGGATGCGATTATCAAAAGAATTCCGCGATCAGTTCAGTCAGCATGAAATGCGCACACATGGCCGAAAAAACGGTTTTGTGACCACGGGTCAGGAAGCGCGTCTATTGCATTGGCTGCCAAAAATAGGCTTACCGAAAGAGAAAATATTACTGGATGCCGGCTTGACGGATGATGCCCCTGTAGTCATGGAGATTGGTTTTGGCAATGGCGATTTTCTGGTGCATTTGGCTCTAACACATCCGGAATGGATGTTGGTTGGTGTCGAGATTTATTTGCCCGGTGTAGCCAAGGCGGTTGGGCGTCTGGAAGGTGCCGGTGTGATTGAGCGCTGCCGCATTACCCAATTACCTGCCCAGTTTGTATTAGCGCATCAAGTGGCGGAAGCACAGCTGGATGGCATATTCATCAATCATCCCGACCCATGGCCAAAAGCCCGACACCACAAACGCCGGATTATCCAAAAGGATTTTGCTGCTTTGATGGTCAGTCGTTTGAAACCGGGCGGATTTATCAAACTGGCCTCCGACAAACCGGATCTGGCCGAATGGATGCGTGATATTCTTGATGCCACATCGGGTCTGGAAAATGTAGCTGGCATTGGCGGTTTTATTGAGCGTGATACGGACAGGCCGCAAACCAAGTTTGAACAGCGCGGTATTAAAGAAGGACGCGAGAGTCAGTTTCTGCACTTCATCAAGGTCGGGGGGTAATGAGTTCACCTCGTGGCGGCAGACTTCTCCTTGTCCCGTACCGTTTGATAGACAGAGTTCGGCAAGCAGATTATGAACACGTGTAGATCAGGGAGATAAAAATGAAAACAGTCATTGCAGCAATGGCGTTCATGTTCGCACTATCAGCTAATGCGGGCATGGCGTTTGCCCACGATGGGGAACATGATGGTTATGAACAACATGAGTCCAAAGATCATGGCGATAAGGACAGGCATGAACATGGCGATAAAGATAAGGGTCGCGGCGGCCATCACGCAGCAGCGCACACAATAGATCAAGGCCGTGACGGCAGCCATGCAGAGTCAGCAAAAGACTCAGGTAGTCATTTCTGGGACTGGTTGCCATTTTGAAATAAAATCGCTCAGCATTTCCATGCAGCCTATGGGCAGCAGTCTATGGACGGGCTGCCACAGCCCGACTGGATAGTCGGACTGGACAGTTGTTTCGCCGGAAGGTGAGCGGCAGGAGCCGCGAACGGCGATTTACTTCCCCACTCCGGCGCATTGTCGAACTGGAATTTTGGAGAATGGAACCACCATGCTCCTCATTCCATTTCAAAAATTCACTCGAAGTGGGATTGAAACTCATCCACTCAAATTTTTGCAAGTGGCACTTATGGTATCCTGCAATAAATCAGCCTTCCCCAATAGTGCCTGAGCATGTATGTGAAAAGGTAAAATCATTACGATGAAATGTGGGTGAAAGCCGCCGATGTTGTATGCGTGACCCGATATGTAAACTCGATGCTGGATTCGCGCTTGGTCGGGGTTAGCATCGCGCGATGCGCTTTGAACTTGCAGGTAATTTCGAACCACGTGGTGACCAGCCACAGGCGATAGCGGAACTGGTTGAGGGTATTGCAGACGGGCGACGGCATCAGACGTTGCTGGGTGTCACCGGTTCCGGCAAGACTTATACCATGGCCTGTGTGATCGAGTCTACCCAGAAGCCAACGCTGATTATGGCTCCGAACAAAACGTTGGCAGCCCAGCTCTATGGCGAATTTAAACAGTTTTTCCCCGACAATGCCGTTGAATATTTTGTGTCCTATTATGATTATTATCAGCCCGAGGCCTATGTGCCGTCGAGTGATGTCTATATCGAGAAAGATTCCTCCATTAACGAACAGATTGATCGCATGCGTCATGCCGCGACGCGGGCGCTGCTGGAGCGCGAGGATGTGATTATCGTTGCATCGGTATCATGCATTTATGGTTTGGGCAGTCCCGAAGCTTATGCTGATATGTTGCTTTATTTTGAGGTTGGCCGGGAGATGGACCAGCGGGCGGCAATCAATAAGCTGGTGGAATTGCAGTATCAGCGCAACGATATGGACTTTCATCGCGGCACCTTCCGTTTGCGCGGTGATGTGCTGGAGATCTATCCGGCCCATGCCGAGGATTTTGCTATTCGGGTAGAATTTTTCGGGGATGAAGTCGATGCGGTAAGCCGTTTCGATCCGTTAACTGGAAAACGAATGGAAGTGTTGCATAAATATACCGTGTTTCCGAAAAGTCATTTTGTGACGCCACGCGATCAGCTGTTGAAAGCAATGGATGCCATTCGCGCTGAGCTGGCCGAGCGGCTGGCCGAGTTGCATGATC
>JAUZQI010000157.1 GCA_030951095.1 Mariprofundus sp.
TTTGGGCGTATCCATTCTGTTTTAACCGGGTGAATGTGGAACCTGCCGAAAGCGTATTTGTTGGGCGCATTCAGTGCGGCAATATCCACCCTGCCTTTCTCTTCATCATTCACTGTGACCCAGATAAGATCATTGTCGCCAGGGTCCTGCCACTCAGGAAGAATTGAAACGACCGTTCCTTTTTTGATCATTGGTAGCCTCCTTTGAATCAGTATTATTCTGCCATAAATATCCTTTATATTCAAGTAAGTACTGATTCATTGCGGCTGCTTCCGTGCGGTTTCCAAAAGTCGGTTATGATATTTTGGGCGGGCTTGGGCTGGAGACTTATGGGGCTGATTTTGAACTGCTCCTGAAGCTGCCAAAAACGCATGTCTGGACTGTGGTTGATGGTGGCGACGATGCGGATCAATGAATGCTGCCCGGCCAGTAAGCGTGCCAGCGTGGTCTTGCCATATTCAATATAAAGTTCATTACAGGGCTATGATCACAGTCTGCACTCAAATTGTTTCACTGATGTTGAGAATTTCCGGAAACTTCGGGCAGCTCCTTGCGCTCAAAAGCTGGCTGTTTCCGGTTTTAACGAGGCTGGCTGTAGTTTCGGGAAGTGGTTTTATAAGCCTTTCAGCATGGATTCAACATCAGCTGCCGCCTGTTGCAGACGTTCGGGGTTCTGGCTGGACAGGCATATCTTGCCGCAGGGGTCGGGGCCGCAGCGGCCCGGGTAGGAACCGATTTCGACATCGTCATATTGTTGTTGAATCGCGGTAAGACCGGCGGCGAACTGGCTTTCGGGCAGGGTGACTTCAATTTCATGGCGCTGGTAGGGCGTTGAGCCGAAATCATCCAGAATCGATGTCAGTTGCGAGGCGAAAATATACGGCACGCCGGCAAGAATATACACATTTTCAACACGTGCGCCCGGTGCAATGGTTTTTTCGCAGCGGATCAGCGAGGCGGTGGCCGGCACGCGAGTCATGCGTTTGCGGCCATCGTTCATGCCCTCATTGCCATAGAATTCAGTCATGGCCTGCACAATGAAACGATGTTCGATCAATTCGACGCTGAAAGCTCTGGCAACTGATTCCATGGTGATATCATCATGTGTGGGGCCGATGCCACCGGAAGTAATCACGGCATCGAACTGATTTCTCAATCGATTCAGGGTGGATACAATAGCTTCATCCAGATCGGGAACCACAGCGATTTCTCCCAGCTTGCAACCGCGATTGAACAGTTCCTGCGCAGCCAGATATGCATTGGCTTCACGAGTGCGCCCGGAGAGCACTTCGTTGCCGATGGCCAGCATGGCTGCAGTTTGATGTTTCATGCTCGCAGGGTCGGGTGAGCAGGAGCAGGAGTCAAGTGTCGTTTTTCGCGCAGGACTCCTGCCTGTTATTTCCGGGACTTATTGCCTTGGTAGTGCCCTCAGTGCTGCAATGCGTGCTGCTGTTGGCGGGTGGGTGGCAAACAGGTGTGAGATTCCGGTTGATTTGCCGTGAATTTTCATGGTAGCCAGTGCATCATCACTCATACCTTCTTCCCGATGCTCCGAAGCCAGCGTTTGTTGCGACAGTGTTTCGATTTTCTGCAGGGCAGCAGCCATGGATGCGGCACCGACTGCGCCGGCGGCAAAGGCATCGGCACGGAATTCACGGCGGCGAGAAAACCAGCAGATGGGAATCATGGCCAGAATGGAGAGTACAAACTGCAGCGCCATATAGACGGCAAAACCCATCCAGTAATTGCGCTCCATCAGGGGGCGGGAAATCATGCGGGCGATGAAATAAACAAAGGTATTCATGAGTCCCTGAAGCAGGGTGGTAGCCATCATGTCGCCATTGGTGACATGACCCATTTCATGGGCAATGACAGCCCTGAGTTCGGCATCTGAAAGATTCGTGGCCAGTCCGGAGGATACGGCCACCATGGCGTTGTTACGGGTAGGCCCGGTAGCAAAGGCATTGGGCACATCATCCCAGTAGACCCAGACTTCGGGCATCTTGATGCCTTCACGCTTGGCCAGTTCGGAAACCGTGTTGAATACGATTTTTTCCTTTGGCGTGGACGGGATGGTGATTTGCTGCATGCGCATGCCGCGTTTGGCCAGCCATTTGGACAGGAACAACGAAATGAATGCGCCGCCGAAACCGAAGACCATGGCCCAGGCGAATTCATATGTGGCTACCGAACCGCGCAGATCGATGCCGAAATTCGGCAAGACCACTTCGATAAGAATGGTGCCGGTAATCGCCAGCGTGAAAAAGATGAGCAAATTGGTGACAATTAACAGAAAAATGCCTTTGAACCACTGCATTCAAAACTCCTTGGGGACAGATTGCCTAAATGTGAGGGTGTCAGTATGTTAGTCAAGCCTTGAAATCGAATGAACTTTGCCTTAAAAAGAGCTAATGAGTTCAGATACGATACACGACCCCGAAATTCTCGATGAAGCTTCCACTGGCAGTGCCAGCAAAGAAGCGCAACTGGTACGCACCGAAGATGTTCTGCCGCCGCAATTAACACTGCTACCCTTATCCAATCGGCCACTGTTTCCCGGCCTGGTGGTGCCGCTGATTTATGAAGGCGAGGAGATGGGAGAGATTGTTCGCGATCTGGCAGCCAGCCATGAGCAGCATGTCGGACTGGTGCTGGTGCGTGATGAGGATGAATCCTATGCGCCGGAGAACCTGTATGAAGTGGGTGTAGTTGCCCGCATCGCCAAGGCGGTAGAGATTGAGGGGCACGGCTTGCATCTGGTTGTGGAATGTCTGCGCCGTTTTCGCATTGACGGATTCCTTTCCAGTGAAAATCCGATTCGTGTGCTTGCCCATTACCGG
Source organism: Mariprofundus sp. (assembly GCA_030951095.1). GTDB lineage: Bacteria > Pseudomonadota > Zetaproteobacteria > Mariprofundales > Mariprofundaceae > Mariprofundus. The sequence goes on from JAUZQI010000157.1 coordinate 2,841, forward strand.
CCTGAAACATCCTATGAGGATAACATCACACTGCGGGCCTATACCGTAGCTATCGTCAATACGATCAAGGAATTACTCAAACATAATCCGCTGTATGAAGAAGAACTGCGCCTGTTTGCTTCGCGCTTTGATGTCAATGAGCCGAATCGGCTGGCCGATTTTGCCGCCAGTCTGACGACAGCCAGCCGTGAGGATTTGCAGGATATTCTCGAGACCGAGCCGATTTTTGAGCGGCTGAAAAAAGTGGTGTCATTACTCAATCGGGAACTCAATGTCAGCAAGGTACAGACAAAAATTCGCGAGAATATCGATGAACGGGTTTCCGAACAGCAGCGCAAATTTTTCCTGCATGAGCAACTGCAGGAAATTCAGCGCGAACTGGGTATGAATGAGGATCCACAGGAAAAAGAAATTGAGGGTTTTCGCAAAAAAGCGAAGAAACTGAATTTCAGCGAAGAAGCCGAAAGCGCTTTTGACGAGGAATTAAACAAGCTGGTTATGCTGGAGAGCGCGTCGCCGGAATACAGTGTGACACGTAATTATCTGGATTGGCTGACCTGTTTACCGTGGGGCAAAACATGCCGTGAGCGCTATAACCTGAATAGTGCATCGCGGGCATTGAACAGACACCATTCCGGCCTTGAGGATGTCAAGGATCGCATTCTGGAATTTATTGCCGTGGGCGCACGCAAAAAGGCAGTCGGTGGCTCGATTATTCTGTTTGTCGGGCCTCCGGGCGTAGGCAAAACCTCGCTGGGCAAGGCCATTGCTGAAGCGGTGGGGCGCCCGTTTTACCGTTTCTCTGTTGGAGGCATGCGGGATGAGGCCGAAATTAAGGGGCATCGCCGTACTTATATCGGGGCTATGCCGGGAAAAATTATACAGGCACTGAAACGGCTCGAAGTGGCCAACCCGGTGATTATGATCGATGAAGTGGACAAGATCGGCTCCGATTTCCGTGGTGATCCGGCATCAGCCTTGCTGGAGGTGCTTGATCCGGAACAGAACTCCGATTTCATGGATCACTATCTGGATGTGCGTTTCGATTTGTCACAGGTGTTGTTTCTGTTGACGGCCAATCAGCTCGATACTGTTCCTCGACCATTGCTGGATCGTGCCGAGATTATTCGGTTGCCCGGTTATATGGCCAGCGAGAAGGTGGAGATTGCCCGTAAACATCTGTGGCCGGCCCAGTTGAAAGAGCATGCCTTATCGCGCAACGAAGTGACGCTGACCAAAGCGGTGATTCAGCATCTGGTTGAAGATTATGCCAGGGAGCCGGGTGTGCGCAGACTGGAAGGTTTGATGAAAAAAATCCTGCGTAAGGTGGCACGCAAACTGGCTGAAGCAAATGCCGAAGGCAGCGAGGCGGTTCCGCTACGTATTGGTGTTTCGGAGATCGCTGACTATATCGGCCAGCCACGTTTTCGTGAGCAGGCCATCAAACAGGGGGTCGGCTTGTCTACCGGGCTGGCATGGACTGCCATGGGCGGTACTACGCTGACACTGGAGGCAACGGTTGTTCATCGTGACCGGCGCGGTATGAAAATCACCGGCCAGCTGGGCAAGGTGATGCAGGAATCATCCGAAATCGCCTATTCCTATATTGTGGCGAATCTGGCCCGTTTCAGTGCGGATAAAGATTTCTTCGACAAGGCGTTTGTGCATCTTCATGTGCCGGAAGGTGCGGTGCCGAAAGATGGCCCCAGCGCGGGCATTGCCATGGCCACGGCATTGCTGTCTCTGGCGCTGGGGAAGGCGCCGGCCAGTATCGCCATGACAGGCGAGATGACGTTGACCGGAGAGGTGTTGCCCATTGGCGGGGAAAGGGAAAAACTGCTGGCGGCCAAACGCCTCGGTATATCCGAAGTGATTCTTCCGGCGGCCAATGAAGTGGATGTGGATGAGTTGCCTGATTCCGTGTGCGAAGGGTTGACCATTCACTACGCCGGGCATTTCAGAGATGTGGCCAGACTGATGTTCGGTATCCGGATGAAATCGGCGAGAAAACAACAATAAAATCAGCCACTTGCAAAAGTCATGAACGGCAGTTTGGTTCCCCGCGCCGGCGCGCTGCGAACTGGAATTTCGGAGAATAGAACCACCATGCTCCTCATTCCATTCCAAAAATGCACTTAAAGTGGGATTGCAACGCATCCATTCAGACTTTTGCACGTGGCTCAAATGAATGCCGGGGTTGCCCGGTCGCAGATTAGTTTTTTCTGAAGCTGGTGATCAGCAGCAAAACAACGGCGACGGAGATGCAGGCATCGGCAATGTTGAATGCGGGCCAGTGATATTCGGTGCCGCCAATACGCACATACCAGTCGATGAAATCGACCACGTATCCCAACTGAATTCGATCCCAGATATTGCCGACAGCGCCGGTCAGGATGAGCACCAGAAGCCATGAGGTGATACCGGGGCGTTGGCGCTCCTGCCACCACCAGAACAATACAGCGATGGCAATACCAATCGTGATGCCCGGCAACAGCCACAGACGCAATGAAACAGGCAGTTCGGCAAATATCGAAAATGCCACGCCGGGATTGTAGGCGCGGATAACATTGAAAAAACCGTCAATGACAGTAAAGGCATGAAAGTCCGGTTGCTGGATCCACCATTTGGATAGTTGGTCGGCAGCGATCAGCAGGCAGAATAGTCCGAGCTGTTTTTGTGTTCGGGGCATGGATCAATCCTTTTGAGTGTAACATGCAACAAACAACGCACGTAAGGGAAACTCTGCGGCTACGGGCTATGAAGTCAAACTTCTTCCAGACAGTTACGGTTCAGTCGGCGTATTTTATGACGCAGATCACATTTTGTATCTGCAGTTCCATTATTGTTTGCCTTATTGTCCGAGCTTTGGCGGCATTGTTGCTGCATCCTGGGTTTATCTCGCGAGATGACTCGACAATCACTAACCCGGGTGAATATGCTTCTCTATCCCCCCCCCATCCCTGATGCATATTCCCCGGGTTAGTTGTTTTTACAGAGCCACTTGCAAAAGTCGTGAGCGGCAATCTTACTCTCCACTCCGGCATATTTCCAGGCTGAATCTTCGAGGCATGGAACCACCATGCCCCTCAATCCAGCCTGAAAATCCACTCAAAGTGGGATTGCATCTTATCCACCCAGACTTTTGCAAGTAGCTCTACAGTCTCTGATTTTCGACATGATCCGGTTCATCACCGGGGCGATTTTCGGGCTTCATATTCTTTCAAAATAACGGAACGTTCAGGCTTGACTAAAATGCCTTTTGGCCAGCAAATGCAAGCCGGTAAGAGTCAGGTGGGGCAGGTGATGATCAATGTCCGGCAGGTCATCAATGAGCAGTGGAATCAGGCCGCCGGTGGCAATGATTGGTGCATGCTGATATCCATGTTGTTGCCGCAAGCGTTTGATCAGTCCGGAGATCGCATCAATTGCTGCCCAGTAACTGCCGGACTGGATGCTGGAGATGGTGTCGCGACCAATCAGTTCATCATGCCGTTTAATGGATACTTCCGGCAATTTTGCAGCACGCTGGCATAATGCTGATAAGGCCATTTCAATACCCGGCAGAATCAGTCCTCCGGCGTAATGCCCCTGCGGGGAAACAATATCGAATGTTGTGGCTGTACCGCAGTCCAGCACAATCACCGGTGCCCCGAATCTCTCGCGTGCTGCTACCGCATTGACGATACGGTCTCCTCCGACCTCTCTGGGGTTTTTGTAATCAACAGCCATGCCGGTTTTGACTTCGCCGCTTCCAACCATAGCCGGCTGCCTGCCGCAAATGCGCTGGCAGGCACCAGCCAGCGGTGTATCCAGATGCGGCACAACGCTGGCTACCATAATACCCTGTACCTGGTGGGCAGGTTGGCCGGATTGTTCAAACATACCGTGTAACTGCCATGCCAGTTCATCGGGTGTAAGCTGGCGCTCGCTGGACAGGCGCCAGTGGGTGATCAGCTGCTCCCCTTCAAACAGACCGAAGACCATTTGGGTATTACCGATATCGGCCACCAGCAGTTTCTGATTCATGATAACAACTCCAGATCTCCGGCGATAATGCGTTTGACGCCGTTGCCGGTATCCAGCAACAAGGCACCATCGTCATCCAGTGCAGTGGCAGTACCCTCGATGTATTGCCGGCCATCGTACACACTGACTCTGGCACCCGAGGCTGCGTGGGCTTGCCACCAGGCACGGTGGACGGGGGCAAAGCCATGCTGCAAATAGATATCGTACCATTGATCAACTGCATTCAGAATAGCGATGGCCAGTTCTGTTTTGGAGGCAGTTGAGGTGCTTATCGTGGTCAGGTCGGTAGCCGGTTTATTGATGTCGGATGGCCAGCCGTCAGCGGGTGCAGTCAGGTTAATGCCGAAGCCGAGTACAACAGTATGGACACGGCCGGGCTCGGCGCGCATTTCAGTCAGGATGCCGGCAACTTTTTTACCGTTGTGGAGCAGATCATTGGGCCATTTGATACGGATATCCGGTGCATAACGGCTTAAAACTTCGTGCAGGGCAACCGCAGTCAGTAACGATAATTGCGGCACTTGTTCCGGGGGTAAATCAGGGCGCAGCAGAATACTGGCTGCCAGCGATGCGGGCATGGTATGCCAGATTCGCCCCAGCCTTCCCTTGCCGTGAAGTTGTCGGTTGGCGAAAATCACCAGACCTTCCTCCGCGCCTTTCTCTGCCTGTTGCATGGCATCCTGATTGGTCGAGCCTGTTTCCTCGAGTATCATGATCTGTTTGCCGATGCGCCGGGTGGATAATTGTGCCTTGAGCAATCCTGCACTGAATATTTCTGAATTCAGAACATAACCTTTGCCGGGCTGCGCTTCGATGGCAATGCCATTTTTTTTCAGTATCTGGATATGTTTCCAGATGCCGGCACGTGACAGCCCCAGTTCGGACGCCAGATCGTCGCCGGAAACAGGTGTTTGACTCATGCCGAGCCGGGTCAGAATATGTTCACGAGCCTTGCTCAAGAGAGATATCCGGAGGCAGGGTCATCTGTATGAACGATTCGCATGGACAGGTCGAGCACCGGTGCAGAGTGGGTAATGGCACCAATGGCGATGCGATTGACGCCAGTATCAGCATAGGCGCGGGCATTGCTCAGGGTGATATTTCCGCTGGCCTCCAGCAGGATTGAGGCAGGCACAATCATTCGTGCCTGCCTGACCATGGCCGGATCCATATTGTCGAGCAGAATAATATTCGGGCGAACCGCAATCGCCTCGGTTACTTCATCCAGTGTCTCGCATTCCACTTCAATCCATATTGTATGATCATCCTGATTGCTTCGATTGTTTTGATGGCAGGCGTTGACTGCAGCCGTGATCGAGCCACATGCCTCGATATGATTTTCCTTGATCAGCATACCGCTTTGCAGGTCCATACGATGATTAATGCCGCCGCCGTGAAGGACCGCCTGTTTTTCCAGATGCCGGAATCCCGGTGTGGTTTTGCGGGTATCAGCGATTTGGCAATCTGTTCCCTGCAGTGCATCTGTGAAGTCCCGGGTTGCCGTGGCAATGCCGGATAAATGTTGCAAAAAATTCAATGCGGTGCGTTCGGCTGCCAGCAGTGAACGCACCGGGCCGTTTAATTCGCCAATGACATGGCCGGCCTCCACCCGGTCTGCATCGGCGCTTTGCCAGTTGCAGTGAATAGACTTATCCACGGCGGCAAACACTGCATTCGCAACCGGGATGCCGGATATCACGCCGGTATCTTTGGCGGTAATACGGGCGGAGCCTTGCAAGTCGGCAGGAATGGTCGCTGTAGCAGTCAGATCGTTGAACACAGCATCTTCGGCCAGTGCCAGTTCAATCAGGGAGATAATATTCATGGTGTCTGAACTCTAGGAGTCTGTCTGAAAAGTGCATCCTTCATTTTTTCGACATGCAGGCAGAGCAATCTTGGTGGGATATTGCAGACACGGATTGCATGTTCTGGATAAAATCAGGATGATGCAGGTTATGAAGATGGACAGTGAAGGACGCCATGACAGGGCGACGATTCTGGTTGTTGATGATACACCCGAGAATATCGATGTGCTCAGGGGATTATTGAAAGCTCATTATAAGGTGCAAGTGGCCATTAACGGTGAACAGGCATTGAAACTCTGTTTTTCGGATCAACCACCCGATCTGGTTTTGCTGGATGTTATGATGCCAGGTATGGATGGTTTCGAAGTTTGTCGCAGGTTGAAAGCAGAGCCGCGCACCGAGGGTATGCCTGTTATTTTTGTAACAGCCATGAATGAAGTTCGCAATGAGGTACAGGGATTTGAAGCCGGTGGTGTGGACTATATCAACAAGCCTGTGACACCGGCGATTGTCCTGGCCAGAGTCAAAACCCATCTTCAATTGCGTTCAGCCTATCGTTTTATTCGGGATACATTCGGGCGTTATCTGTCGGATGAAATTGTCGATAATCTGATCGATTCGCCTGAAGGCTTGAGACTGGGAGGCGAAAAGCGCCACCTGACTATCATGATGGCAGATTTGCGCGGTTTCACATCCATTGGTGAGCGCTTGCCGGCGGAAACTGTGGTTAAAATGATCAATATATTCCTTGGCCATATGACCGAAATCATTCAGAAACATCAGGGTACCATTGATGAATTTATCGGTGATGCCATTCTGGCGATTTTCGGAGCGCCGATTCTGCGCGAGGACGATGCATTGCGGGCAGTCAGGTGTGCTCTGGAGATGCAACTGGCCATGCAGGAAGTGAATCGTCAATTTATACAGGCAGGCTTTCCCGCTATCGAGATGGGTATTGGTATCAATACCGGCGAGGTGATTGTAGGTAATATCGGTTCGAAGAAACGTACCAAATACGGTGTGGTTGGCCGGGTGGTAAATACCACATCAAGAATCGAGTCCTATACCATCGGTGGCCAGATTCTGGTTTCCGAAAATACAAAAGAAGAGTGCCGTGGTCTGCTCAGGGTTGACGGACAGATGGAAGTCATGCCCAAAGGTTTGAGTGAGGCTATCACTATCTATGATATCGGTGCTATATCAGGTGATGAGCCTGTGCAGCTACCTGAACCTGAATCAGTTGAGCTGATACAACTGGAGAGACCTGTCGATGTCCGTATTTTACCGATGACCGGCAAGCGCATGGCGGATGGTTTTAAAGGCAGGATTCTTAAACTCGGACAACGCGTCATGCAGATTATGGCTGATCAGCCATGCGGTGATTTCAGTGACCTCAGAATTGTGCTTTTGGACGAAGCCGGGAACATTCTGACAAAAGAACTATATGTGAAAGTGATGCGGCAGATTGATGTGGAGCCGATCATTTTTCATGCTCACGCCACATCATTATCTCCGGTTGCGGAGCGCTTGTTTCAGACGCTATGCAAGCGTGAGGACAAAGAGGATGCAAGGTCTGTTCGCATACTTCACATGACTGATTTTCATATTTATACCGATCCTGAGCGCATGATCAAAGGGATTTGTTCCAACGACAGTCTGGCTGCGGTATTTGAGCATGCCCACCATTATTGCCCTGATCCTGATGCCATTATTCTCGGTGGTGATCTGGCGCAGGATGAATTGCCATCCACCTACAAGCGACTGGCGGCGATGCTTGGCCAGTGGTCGTCACCATTTATGGTGACACCGGGGAACCATTCCAGCTTGCCGGCTTTGCGTCATACCCTGATTCCTGCCCTGAAGACAATATTCAGTTATTCGGACTGTCTTACCATGGCCGGATGGAAGGTGATTGCACTGAACTCACATGAACGGGGCAGTGTTGGTGGCCTGCTTGCCGATGCGGAACTGGATCGACTGGAACAACTTCTCTCTGCAAAGGATTATATCCATGCGCTGATTGCAATACATCATCATCCGGTTGATATCGGTAGTGGCTGGCTGGATAACATCGGCTTGAATAATCAGGACAGACTGTGGTCAGTCATCGATCATTTTCCACAGGTGCGCGCAATGATATGCGGGCATATCCACCAATCATTGGATGTGATGCATGGTAGCGTTCGTATCCTCGGTACACCTTCGACCTGTATGCAGTTTATGCCGTTGCAGGATAATTTTTGTATGGATGAGGTTTCTCCGGGTTATCGCTGGCTGGAATTGTTACAGGACGGTTCAATCCGGACGGGCGTTGAACGCATCGAAGGGTTTATTCCACCAGACCTGAATGACGACGATTTCTATTGAGCTACTTGCAAAAGTCTGGCTGGATAAGGTGCAATCCCACTTTGAGTGGATTTTCAGGCTGGATTGAAAGATATGGTGGTTCCATGTCTCGAAGATTCAGCTTGGAAATACGCCGAAGTGGGGAAGCAGATTGCCGCTCACGACTTTTGCAAGTGGCTCTATTGATCAGGATAACTACAACAGCCACATGACAAAACCCATGCTCAGCATGGCGGCAGGAGCATTCCACTGGCCCGGCACGAGTGCCCGGGTGGCTGAAGCTGCCATGGCTGTAATCAGTGTTGCAATCAGCAGCGTTTGCCAGTCCGTACCGTGAAATACGTGCAGACTCCAGCACAGCAGGATTGTGCATATTACAATCAGCACCAGATGGCTGGCCAGTGTCTGTTCCGGGTGGGCGGGGAAACCCAGTTTGAGGAAGGCGAATTTATGCACAGCCAGTTGATCGACCAGGTCTACCGATCGAAAAGCCAGGCAAAGGCAGAGCGCCAACCCGAAACCGAACTCAGGTATATGTTGAAACCAGATGCCTGCAATGATTAAGGCAGTCAGAAAATGGGCCATCGGTGGCAATGGGAGAACAGGATATATTCTGAGTTCTGAATCCATTGTTTGCGTCGTCCATGCTGCTCGCAGTTGTTGCCAGAAAGGTGATGTGAGCAGGCAGGATAACACAGCCGGAAGCATCAGTGCTGCCAGCCCGATCCAAAGCCAGCGGGCATCAACATAGACCGGCCACATCAGCACCCAGATGGTTAACAGGGGCGGAATGGCATATTGAATGCTTTCCGGTGGTATGCCCCGACGCAGAAGCATTACCGAAAACCATGCCAACTGCAACACACCCAACACAACAAGTGCGTTCAGCACAAGATCACCTGTGGCAATATGTTCAAACATGGACTGATCTATCATGTGCGTTACACTAACTGCTCGTCTGCTTTGCCGAAAGGCGGGCTAATGGTTAGGCTGCCGATAAGTTTGTATTGAACATGATGATTAACAACGCGCCTGCATGATTTTTCTACCCCATGACAAGATTTTATATCATGGAGTGGAAAAAAATCCATGTGCGTCAGGAGGGAAATGATGACTCAGGATGAAATGAAACAGAAAGTGGCCGAAGCGGCGCTGAAATATGTCAAGGAGGATACGATTATCGGTGTCGGAACCGGCTCCACTGCCAATCTGTTTATTGACGCACTGGCGGGCATGAAGACTGGCATTATCGGAACAGTAGCCAGTTCGGAAGCAACGGCTGAACGCTTGCAGGGGCATGGTATTTCAGTACTGGAATTGAACGAAGCACTTTCTCAGGTGGATTCACTATCCGTGTACATCGATGGGGCGGATGAATTTGATGGTGGTAAAAACCTGACCAAGGGTGGTGGCGGCGCACTGACACGCGAGAAAATTGTAGCGGCGGCTTCCGATGCATTTATCTGCATTGTGGATGAGAGCAAGAAGGTTGACCATCTCGGTGCTTTCCCCTTGCCGATTGAAGTGATTCCAATGGCCGGAGGGCTGGTTGCCAATGTGGCCAGAGAGCTGGGTGGAAAACCGGAACTGCGTGAAGGCTTCATGACAGATAACGGTAATATTATTATTGATGTGCACGGTTTAAGCATTACCGATGCACGCGGGCTGGAAGATCATCTCAACAGCATCCCCGGTGTTGTGACCAATGGCATTTTTTCGCATCAGGGCGCGGATGTTGTCCTTATGGGGACACCGGATGGTGTGGAAATTATTGAGTGAAAGCGCGCGGTTGGCCGGAACATAAATACAGCACAACGGACAAAAGCGCGATTTCAGAAGCTACTGATGATCTGTCTGAGGCCGCTCCATTAAACCCCGATCAAGCCGATCAGCAAGGGCTATGACAGCCGGAGGGCACGATACTGATCGTGGATGATGATGAGAACATCAGGCTGGTTACATCGGCCATGGTGGAAGATATGGGCCTTAAGGCCATGAGTGCCTGGAATGGCCTTGAAGCACTGGATTTGTATCGCCGGTATCAGGATGAAATAACTGGTGTTCTGATGGATATGAGCATGCCAGAAATGGATGGCAGAGAATGTTGCCGTGAGCTGCTTAACATGAACCCGGCAGTGAAGATTATATTTGCCAGTGGTTATAATGAACAGGATACAGTCGCCCGTTTTGGCGGCCGGGGATTGGCCGGATTCATCCAGAAACCTTATTCGCCGGGTGCACTGAAGGCGGTTTTGAAAAAAGCGCTGTAATAAATTGCTGTTTTTCTCAGTCAGAGTGTTCATAAAAGCATTTCCGACTATTGATGCCGTTGTTTCATTGCCCGGGCCAGGGCGTATGATTTGCCGCCATGCAAGTCAGAGATTTCGATTATGAACTACCTGAACACTATATAGCCAAACAACCGCTGGAAGGACGGGACTCTTCCCGTCTGCTCTGTTTGTCCGGGATAGGTGACGAAATTCTGGATCGCCAGATTCGTAATTTACCCGATCTGGTGCAACCAGGCGATATCTGGGTGCTGAATGATACGAAAGTGATTCCGGCCCGACTGGTCGGGCAGAAGGAAAGTGGAGGTAAGGCAGAGGTGTTGCTGCTTGAGCCTGCCGGCACTGCTGATGTCTGGCATGCATGGGGCAAGGCCAACAAGCCGTTGAAGCCGGGCACCATCATCACGTTTTCCGGGTCATTTTATGCCGAAGTGCTGGAACGCAATGGTAAAAATATTGAGGTGCGGCTGGTTTCTGATGATGTACCTTCAGCTATTGAAACGTATGGGCATATGCCGTTGCCTCCTTATATCAATCGTCCGGATACCGAGGCCGATAAATCCAGATATCAAACTGTATTTGCACGCCATTGCGGAGCTGTCGCCGCACCGACCGCCGGGTTGCATTTAACGGAAGAGCTGATGGTAGCCATGCAGGCGGCTGGAGCAATATTTGTACATGTCACCCTGCATGTCGGTCCCGGCACATTTGAACCGGTGCAGGTCGAAAATCTGAGCGAGCATGTGATGCATGAGGAAGCCTATATTGTACCCGATGAAACGGCGGAGATTGTCAACCGGGCCAGATCAGAAGGCCGACGTGTCGTCGCCGTGGGTACGACCAGCTTGAGAACACTGGAAGCTGCCGGTCAGGGTGGCCGTTTGAAGGCGGGCGCAGACAGGACTGCCATCTTTATCAGTCCGGGTTACCATTTCCAGATGGTGGATGCCCTGCTGACCAATTTCCATTTGCCCGGATCAACCCTGATTATGCTGGTGGCGGCGCTGGCAGGGCGTGAACGCGTGCTATCCGCCTATGAACATGCTAAAGCGAGTGGGTATCGTTTCTATTCCTATGGTGATGCAATGTTTGTACCGCATTTGAGTTACCCATGAAAATAGTTATTGCCCAGATTGCTCCCCGTGTCGGTGATTTAACCGGCAATGTGCGTTTGATCCGTGATGTCGCAAATATGGCAGAACAGTCCAGGTGTGACCTGGTCGTATTCCCGGAACTTGCCATTACCGGCTATCCGCCAGAAGACCTGCTTAAACGACCTGCATTTATGGATGAGGTTGAGGTGGCAGTAGATGCTGTTGTAGCTGCAAGCCACAATACCTGCGTGGTATTCGGAGCGCCGCGCCGTGATGGTGACGTGCTCAGAAACAGCGTGGTTCTGGCTCGCTGCGGCAAGGTGGCTGGCATCTATGATAAACAATTCCTGCCCAATTACGGCGTGTTCGACGAGCAGCGTTACTTTGAAGCGGGTAGTGGCGATATTTGTGTGTTTGATGTGAATGGCTGGCAGGTTGGTATCAGTATTTGCGAAGATTTGTGGCATGACAAACTGGCGGCCCGACAGGTAAACCTGACCTGTGATGTCTGGCTTAATTTGAATGCATCGCCATTTCATGTGGCCAAGCAGACTGAACGGGAAATTCTGGTGCAGCGGCGGGCTCAGGAATTTTCCGCACCGCTGGTCTATGTGAACCCGGTTGGCGGGCAGGATGAAATCGTATTTGATGGTGGTTCCCTGGTGGCCGATGGCGAGGGGAATCTGGTAATGCGGGCTCCGTTGTTTGAGGTCTGGCAAGGCGAAGTTGATACAGCTCAGGCAGGAGAAGCGCAAATTGCTGCTTTGCCGCCGCCGATTGAACAAATTCACCGGGCGCTGGTGATGGGCGTAGCCGATTATGTGCTGCGCAACGGGTGTTTACAGGTGGTGATTGGTCTTTCAGGCGGTATTGATTCGGCCTTAACAGCCGCTATTGCGGTCGAGGCGCTGGGGGCTGAACATGTGCTGGGTGTGTTGATGCCATCGCGCTATTCCAGCGATCATTCGATTACTGATGCCGAAGCACTGGTGGAGAATCTGGGCATCGAAGCGATTACCCTGCCGATTGCCGAAGGGGTTGATGTGGTCGAATCCACGCTGGCTGATATTTTTGCAACCTGGGGTAAGTCGGAAGCGGATATCACCGAAGAAAACATTCAGGCGCGCATGCGCGGCCTGTTGTTGATGGCGATTTCAAATAAAACCGGACGCATGGTATTGACCACGGGCAATAAATCAGAAATGGCAGTTGGATATGCAACGCTGTACGGTGATATGGCCGGCGGTTTTGCCATGCTCAAGGATGTCTATAAAACCGACGTGTTTGCGTTATGCCGCTGGTTGAACCGTGAACGCGAAGTGATTCCGGAAAATACGATCACGAAGCCGCCATCCGCTGAACTCAGACCTGATCAGAAAGATTCGGATTCTCTGCCTGATTACGATGTACTCGATGCTATTCTTGCCGCCAATATCGAGGAGAGACTGGGTGTGGATGAAATCACTGCACGGGGTTACGATCAAGCGGAAGTCAAACGTGTGGTACGCATGCTGCAACTGGCCGAATATAAACGTCGACAAGCACCTCCGGGCGTGAAAATAACCGAGCGCGCCTTTGGCCGGGATAGACGATATCCGATTACACACGGGTTTTGGGAATAATGAGAGCCACTTGCAAAAGTCGTGAACGGCGATTTACTTCCCCCCTCCGGCGCATTGTCGAACTGGAATTTCGGAGAATGGAACCACCATGCTCCTCATTCCATTTCAAAAATTCACGCGAAGTGGGATTGCAACCCATCCACTCAGACTTTTGCAAGGGGCTCATGAGATAAATCATTTGTATCTTACAGTCGATACTTTCAGCATTCATGTAATCAAAGTGCCATGCATCACGACATTACCCTGTAAAAAGCGGGGACTCTATGTTCAGTGAATTCATCGAAAATATTTATAATGGTTTGTCAGCGTTGCTGTTGATTCTTCTGGTCGGATTGCTGCTGACGGTGCTGGTTATGTTTGTCATTGATGTCACCCAGAGCCGCAATGCGGTGCGGCGTAATTATCCGGTAATCGGGCGTTTTCGCGCCCTGTTTGAGCATCTTGGTACATTCTTTCGACAATACTTTTTTGCCATGGATCGGGAGGAGATGCCGTTTAATCGCGCTTTGCGTGATTGGGTGTATCGCGCTGCCAAAAATCAGGATAGTACCATTCCGTTTGGTTCGACCCGTGATGTCAGTCCGGTCGGCAGTATCTCTTTTGTCAATTGTCCTTACCCGACGCTCGATAGCGATGCCGTGCCCGCTCAGGCTATGATTATCGGGCCGGATTGTATTCGCCCGTTCGAAGCGGCCAGTCTGTTCAATATTTCCGGTATGAGTTATGGCGCGTTGTCGAAAGTGGCCGTGCAGGCCTTGTCGCATGGGGCGGCCAAAGCCGGTTGCTGGATGAATACCGGCGAAGGGGGGTTATCATCGCACCATTTATCGGGCGGCTGCGATATTGTCATGCAGATCGGTACTGCCAAATACGGCGTGCGCGATGCAGAGGGTAATTTTTCCGATGAAAAGCTGCGTGAACTTGCCGCTATTGAACAGGTCAGGATGTTTGAAATCAAACTCAGCCAGGGCGCCAAGCCGGGCAAGGGCGGCATTTTGCCGGGTATTAAAGTCACGGCTGAAATTGCCGCGATCCGTGGCATTCCCGAAGGGCACGATTCTATCAGTCCGAATCGGCATGTGGAGATTGATAGTCCCGGTGAATTATTGGATATGGTGAGGCATATTCGCGAAATGACTGGCAAGCCGGTCGGATTCAAGCTGGTCTTGGGCGGTTGCAATGCACTGGATCATTTGTTCGATGAAATCAAACGGCGTGGCGATCATTCCGCGCCCGATTTTATCACGCTCGATAGCGCCGATGGCGGTTCCGGTGCAGCACCGCAACCGTTGATGGATTTCATGGGAATGACGCTCAAAGAGAGTCTGCCCATGCTGGTCGATCATCTGGTTGGCTACGGGTTGCGGGATCGTGTTCGCATCATCTGTTCGGGCAAGTTGATTACGCCCTCGGGCGTAGCATGGGCGTTGTGCATGGGTGCAGATTTCGTGGTGTCGGCGCGCGGGTTTATGTTTGCTCTGGGTTGTATTCAGGCTATGCAATGCCATCAGAATACCTGTCCGACCGGCATTACCACGCATCAGAAACGTCTGCAGCACGGCCTTGACCCGCAGGACAAATCGGTGCGCGTGGCGCATTATGTTGAGAATATGTTACATGATGTGGGCGTGATTGCGCATTCCTGTGGCGTTAAACGCCCGCGCCAGTTGCAACGCCGCCATGCGCGGGTGGTTATATCGGACGGCAGTAGCACGGGGTTGCATATGATTCATCCGGAGACAGAAGCCGGTTTTCCGCACGGGAAGCCAAAGGAGTAGCCCATGAACAGCACTGAACATTTCCTGCTTATGATTGCGGATGCAGCTAAAGTGACAGGTGAGCGTAAATCACTGGAAGTAAAATCACCCTATGATGATGCCCTGATCGCGACTGTGGAGATGGCCAATGCCGAAACTGTGGAACTGGCATTGGCGCATGCCAGCCACTTGTTCGCCGACAGACAAGGCTGGATCCCCGTTGATCAGCGCATAGTGATTTTGGAGCGCATGATCGAATTATTGAAGGCGCAGGCTGAAGAACTGGCGCTGGGCGCAGCGCAGGAGGGCGGCAAGCCATTGATTGATTCGCGTATCGAAATGGCGCGATGTGTCGACAGCATTCGCATTTGCATGGATACGATGCGCACCGATGCCAGCCGCCAGCCGGTGATGGGGGTGAATGCCGCCTCAAAACATCGCGCGGCGCTGATGCAGAAAGAGCCGATAGGAGTGGTGGTGGCGGTCAGCGCTTTTAACCACCCGCTCAACCTGATTGCGCATCAGGTTGGCCCGGCGATTGCGGCGGGTTGTCCGGTGATTGTCAAACCGGCCGAGGATACGCCGTTATCATGTTTAAGATTGACGCGATTGTTTCATCAGGCTGGTCTGCCTGAAGGGTGGTTGCAATGCGTTGTGCCGGAATCGAGAGCACTGGCCGAAGCATTGGTGACTGATGCGCGGGTGGGCTTCTTCAGTTTTATCGGCAGCTCTAGAGTCGGTTGGTATTTGCGCTCGAAACTGGCACCGGGAACGCGCTGCGCGCTGGAGCATGGCGGCGTTGCGCCGGTGATCGTGTGCAAGGATGCGGATTTAAAAATAGCATTGCCGGGCCTGATGAAAGGCGCATTTTACCATGCCGGTCAGGTATGCGTGTCGGTGCAACGCATTTTCGCGCATACGTCGATTGCACGTAATCTGGCGGATAACATGGCCAAACAGGCCAAAGCATTGGTGGTGGGAAATCCTGTGTCCGACACTACCGAAATTGGCCCATTGATTCGTTCAGGGGAAGTGGATCGCGTGGATTCATGGGTGAAAGATGCGGTGGCCGGCGGCGCGACGCTGTTGTGCGGAGGCGATAAAATGAATTTCCATTGCTATGCACCGACTGTCTTGTTCGATCCCGCGTGTGATGCCACGGTGTCCACCAACGAGGTGTTCGGGCCTGTGGCGTGCGTCTATCCCTTTGACGAACTGGATGCGGCGATTGATGAAGCCAATGCGCTGGAAGTGGCATTTCAGGCTTCGGTTTACAGCCGTAAACTGGATACGGCGCTTGGCATTGCCAATCGTCTGAATGCCTCAGCCGTGATGGTCAACGACCACACCGCATTCCGGGTGGACTGGATGCCGTTTGCAGGTTTAAGGCATTCCGGTCTCGGTGTTGGCGGCATCCCGTTCGCCATCCGAGACATGCAAGCCGAAAAAATGATTGTCATCCATTCGGAAGGCATTGCATAGAAACAAAATCATTTACCGCAGAGGGCGCAAAGGTTCGCAAAGGAAAACCATGCAGTAGGAAATTGAACGATATGTATGAGCCACTCGCAAAAGTCGTGAACGGCGATTTACTTTCCCACTCCGGCGCATTGTTGAACTGGAATTTCGGAGAATGGAACCACCATGCTCCTCATTCCATTCCAAAAATTCACTCGAAGTGGGATTGCAACTCATCCACTCAGACTTTTGCAAGTGGCTCGTATGTGAACTGAAATATTGATTTAAACCGGGATACTCGATGAGTGTGGTTTAATAAAGATTTTATTTTTCCTTTGCGAACCTTTGCGTCCTTCGCGGTGAAAATATTTTGACTTGTCTGTAAGGAGTTGGTTATGAAAACATCGGAATTATTGGTGCGTTGTCTGGAGGCCGAGGGTATTGAATATATTTTCGGCGTGCCGGGCGAGGAAAACGCCGATTTTATGATGGCGTTGGATCAGTCCGAATCGATTCGCTTTATACTCACGCGCCATGAGCAAGGTGCAGCATTCATGGCCGAAGCGTACGGACGCTTGACCGGCAACCCCGCCGCATGTCTGGGTACGCTGGGGCCGGGGGCGACTAATCTGATTACCGGCGTGGCCGATGCCAACATGGATCATGCGCCGATGCTGGTGCTGACCGGCCAGGGCTCAACCACGCGGCTTCACAAGGAATCGCATCAGATTATGGATGTGGTCAGCATGTTCAAGCCGGTGACCAAGTGGGCAACTTCCATCCGGCATCCCTCTGCGGTGCCGGAGATTGTGCGCAAGGCTGTGCGGCTGGCGCGCAGTGAAAAGCCGGGCGCTTGTCATATCGAATTGCCCGAAGATGTGGCCAAAATGGCAACGGATGCCAAACCGATGCAACCTATCCGTTATCGCCGTCCCGTGGCTGATCCGGAACAGATTGAGGTTGCTTTTACCATGTTGAGAAACGCCAAACGGCCCATCATTCTGGTCGGTAACGGTTGCGTTCGCCACGATGCCAGCCGTGAACTGCGCCGCTTTTGCGAGGCTACGGGCGTGGGTGTGATCAACACGTTCATGGCCAAGGGTTGCGTGGACGCTGATGCAGATTATTGCCTCTATACCATCGGCCTGCAGGCCAAAGACGTGGTGGCCTGCGCACTGGATGCCGCCGATCTGGTAATCACGCTGGGTTATGACATGGTAGAATATCACCCACGACTGTGGAATTCGGAGCGCAACAAACGTATTATCCATATTGATTTCCAGCCGGCAGAAATTGATGAGCATTATCAGCCCGAGTTGGAACTGATCGGCGATTTAAGTCATACGCTGGTCACCATCAATACCAATATCGAACAGCTTGGGCCGGTTGAACGCAATTTGAACCAGCAGCGTGAAACGCGACATCAGATGCATTTAGAATTAACACGCTACGCCGCAGATGAAACCGAGCATGCCATCCGGCCCCAAAAGGTGCTGGCCGATGTGCGCAAGGTGATGGGACGAGAAGATATCCTGCTCTCCGATGTTGGGGCGCATAAAATGTGGGTGGCACGCCAGTATCAATGTCATGAACCCAATACATGCCTGATTCCCAACGGTTTCTGTTCGATGGGATTTGCCTTGCCCGGCGCGATTGGCGCATCGCTGGTTCATCCGGAACGGCAGATTCTGGCCGTCTGCGGCGATGCCGGTTTTATGATGAATGTGCAGGAAATGGAAACGGCCAAACGATTGAACAGCAATATCGTGGTCATGGTGTGGGAGGATCACGCCTATGGGCTGATTGCCTGGAAACAACAAAATCAGTTCGGTCACCACACTGACCTGAGTTTCGGCAATCCGCAGTGGATGTTATTGGCCAAAGCATTTGGCTGGCATGGGCATCGCGTGGAATACAGTGCAGACCTTCAGGAAACGCTCAAGACAGCATTTTCAGAATCCGGCCCCAGCCTGATTGTCGTTCCCATTGATTATCGTGAAAACATGAAACTGACTGAGCGTCTGGGCAATATCGTCTGTGCAATTTAATTTGTAAGCAACTTGAGCCACCATAGACCACTTCAATATCCAGGCAGAATCGACGCGTACACGCTGACGATAACGAAGGAAAACAGACGTGTAATACGTGAACAGACCCCGAAAAATTGACTGCCTTGGCTACCAGTTTCTGCCGGATGAAAACCGCTTGTCTGTAGCAAATGGGTAGCTGACCCGATTGGGGGATGCACGCCTCCTTCCCATCTCCCCTTTCCAGGTCGCGTGCATTCCCAATCCCCCCCCCTCCTGTTATTCATGCAGGGCTTGAATGTTTCCTGCAATAATGCGCGACAGGTTCTGCTGCTAACATATTCATCTTGTGACAAAGTCCCGCTTCCTGTTTTTACCGGGTGGGATTTTCTGTATACATAGAGAGGAGAGCAAAAGTGAGTGACGCAATTCAACAGGTCTTAGACCTTGTAAAAGAAAACGAGTGCGAATTTGTCGATGTTCGTTTTACGGACACCAAGGGCAAATGGCAGCATGTAACATTTCCAATCGGCGAGTTTAACGAAGATTGCTTCGAAGATGGTTTTGCCTTTGACGGTTCTTCGATTGCCGGCTGGTGTGAAATTAATAATTCCGATATGGCACTGATTCCTGATCCGGAAAGTGCCAATATAGATCCGTTCTTTGAAGCCTCCACTCTGGTGCTGGTGGCACAGGTGATCGATCCGATTACCGGTCAGGATTATAATCGTTGCCCGCGTCAGGTGGCGCAGCGCGCTTTGAGCTATATTCGCACAGCAGGTATCGCGGACACCGTCTATTTTGGCCCTGAACTGGAATTTTTCGTATTTGACGGCATGCGCTATAAAAACGAGATGGGCGGTTGCAGTTATGAAATCGAATCGGAAGAAGCTGCATGGAGTTCCAATGCAAGCTATGAAGGCGGCAATACCGGCCATCGTCCGGGCGTGAAGGGCGGTTATTTTCCAGTGCCTCCTGTCGATTCTCTGCATGAAATGCGTAACGACATGAGCCTGGTGATGACTGATCTGGGTATGACCATGGAATGTCACCACCATGAAGTGGCGACTGCCGGTCAGTGTGAACTGGCCATGCGTTTCGGCCAGCTTATCGAGCAGGCCGACAAGGCGCAGTGGTATAAATATGTGGTACACAATGTTGCCGATGCACATGG
>JAUZQI010000158.1 GCA_030951095.1 Mariprofundus sp.
CTTCTCTGCCTCTGCCTTCTCTGCTGCTGCTTTCTCTGCCTCTGCCTTCTCAGCTGCTACCTTCTCTGCCTCTGCCTTCTCTGCCTCTGCCTTCTCAGCTGCTGCCTTCTCAGCTGCTGCCTTCTCAGCTGCTGCCTTCTCAGCTGCTGCCTTCTCAGCTGCTGCTTTCTCTGCTACTACTTTCTCTGCCGCTGCTTTCTCTGCAGCTACCTTCTCTGCCTCTGTCTTCTCTACTGCTGCTTTCTGAATCACAGCCTTTTGTTCTACTGGCTTTTGAACTTCTGCACGCTGTTCGGAAGCAGTAGTCAACTCAGCCTTCAATTGTCCCTGGAGGTTTTCGCTAACAAGCTTACCAACTTGTTCATCAGCGGTCTTTTTTACAGGGCTTGGCTGATCAGTATCCTGTTTATTAGATTGAGTGCTCGAAATATCCTTGGCCAATAACGCAAAAGAGGAAGAAAGCGAAGTTTTACTATTAACAGTATAAAACTTTCCACCGCCATTTTTGGCAATGCAACTCAATCGGGGAACATCCCTCGCTTTCAAGTCCAGCCCCAGCACATGGATACGAATATCTTTGCCAGATGCCAACGCAGACCTGCACGGATCTCTCTTGCAACTATCCCCCCCATCACTGAGAAGGACAATCGTTCCACCGCCACCCCTTTGCTTAATCTGCTTGATTGCAGAATCAACAGAAAGACCGATTGGTGCCTTTCCCTTTGGCGTAAAGGAAGAAACCCTGTTAATGATCAAGTCGCGTGGTGAACCAATTGGAGCAAGCAGTTCAGAACCATTGCAATTATCCTTTTTTTTGTGACCATAGGCTATCAAACCAATTTCAGTGTTTTGGGGAAACCCTGAAATGAGGTTAACCAATGCACCCCTGACCAGATAAACCTTTTCTGTACCCTCAATCCTGCCCCACATACTCCCGGATGAATCTACTACAAACAAAACAGGAGAAGTCGCCGCGTGTACTGACAGCGGCAACAAGATCATCAGAATAAGCACCTGAAATTTTAACGCCTTACCAAGCATCGCCCCTTTTCTCCTTTCACACCCCAAACCTACAATGGTTTAATTGGTATTAATAGCACATGTTTTGCATAAATGCAACCGTAACCAAGACATAAACCTTATAGAAAGGCCCTTTGCAAAAAACTGGTATGTTGATAAATAGAATTATACCGACAAATCAGATAGTTCGCCGGAAAGTTGTTTTTCAACAGCAATCTCATCGCAATCAGCAAAGCGGGAACAGTGAACACAAACTGTCCAAATCTTGTGCGGCAGGCTCTCTTTTGAAACAATACAGTAACCCAGTCTGGCAAAAAAATCCGTCACATAAGTCAAGGCAAACACTTTGGTAACCCCCATACCAACAAGCCATTGTTCACAACCCTCGACCAGCAAACGACCAATGCCATGTTTCTGACTATCAGGATCAACGACCAGCGACCGTATTTCAGCCAGGTTTTTACCATAAATATGCGCACAGACCACGCCCGCCAGTTTCCCATCATACTCGGCCACCAGAAATTCCTGCAAATGCTGAAAGATATTGTCCCGATTTCGCTGCAAAATAATGTCTTTTTTTGCGAATGGCTTCAGCAACTGATAAATCGTTTCGACGTCATCCACAACTGCGCTACGAATACAAATTCGATGGTTCATTCCGTATGACTCATTACAAAGCCAGCGTCTGGCCACGAACCAGCATCTCCCGGGCATGCTGGAGCGTTTGTCCCTCTGCTCCACCCAACATACGGGCAATTTCGACTTGCCTCGACTGATTTTTGACCAGCTCCAAGCCTGTAATGGTACGCCCTTCTTTTTCGCTTTTACAAATCACTACCTGATGGTCTGCGCATGATGCCACCTGCGGAAGATGTGAAATTACCAGCACTTGTCGATCCTTGCTCATCTGAACCAGCAACTCGCCCACGCACCATGCCGTCTCGCCACCGATACCTGTATCCACTTCATCAAACACAGCAACATGTGGCATTTCAGTTAATACACCGCACCCCTTAAATGCCAATACCAGACGCGAAATTTCACCGCCAGATGCTACGGCAGCCAAATCACGCCATGGTTCTCCCGGATTGGACATGATTTTTATACTGACCCGATCCCAACCGGAAGCCCTCCAATCGGATTCGTTTTTCCCTGCCTGCACATCAAAACACACCTGCATGCCGGCCAGTGCCAATCGATCCAGAAATGGCCGCAATTTACGGGTTAGTTTCTCACCACTCAGCTTGCGCTCTGCATTCAAAGCCTTGGCATATTGGCAATAACTATCACGTGACTTCTCCATAGCCCGCGTCAACGAAGCCTCATCCCAGCCAGCAGTATCGAGTTTATCCAGTCGCTCACGCCAAACATCCATGAGCTTCAGCAAACCAGCCTCATCACAATCGTGCCGGCGCATAGCCTCATGCAGTGCCATCAATCGTTGTTCCGATTGCAGCAAGGCAGCCTCATCGAACGGGTGATCCAACACGCTTCTCAACTCCGGCGTCACCTCGCTTAATAACGTATCCATCTGATCAAGCAACCGCCGGCTACGATGCAAACCATCATGAAAATCTTCAGCTACCGATACAGCATAATCCGCTCGGGCAAGCATATCCCGCAATGACGGCTCAGCCTCATCGAGCAACACCAACGCTTCAGATGCCGACTGCTGAATCTGGGCATGATGACGTCCTGCATCCACCATACCCTGCAGCGAATCAGCCAAGCCTTCAGATACATCCAGTTCTTCCAGCCGAGCCAGCTCATCACGCATCCAGATGGCCTGCTGTTCGGTTTCACCACGCTCTAGATTGAGTGTTTTCAAACGGGATTGGCGCTTTTGCCATGAATCAAAACTGGCCTTGGTATGGTGCAACAGCAATTCTGGCACAGATGTATCCAGCAACTGGCGCTGCACCGATAGCTGCATGAGAGACTGGTGTTCATGCTGCCCATGCATATCCAGACATATTTCACCAATCTTCTGCAATATTTTCAGCGTTACCGGAACCCCATTGATATAGGCGCGAGAACGACTATCACGAGTGATGATTCGCCTTAGAATTAACGCTTCATCACCGTCGATATCAATGGACTCAAGCAACGTATCAATGCGAGCATCAGCACCTTCCCAAACGGCTGTGACTTCAGATTTTTGTGCACCATGACGCACCCAGTCAGCACTGGCACGAGCACCAAATACAGCAGCCAGCGCACCACAGAGCATGGATTTTCCTGCCCCTGTCTCGCCAGTAAAAACAGTCATGCCAGCGCCAAGTTCGAGATGGACATGTTCGATAAGTGCAAATTGTTTAACAGTGAGTGAAACCAGCATCAGTTCTTTTTCATATGGACTTTTCAATTATTCCACTTCAAGTTGGCCGGCCCAGTGCAACTTGTTCCGCAGCACTTCAAAATAGTTCCGGCCTGGTAAATAAACCAGCGAAATCATACCTTTTTTTCGCACAATGGCATGATCACCCTGTTGCAGCTGTAGCAATTCTTCTCCATCCAGATTCAAAGCAGCACCAAAACGGGACTCTACCAACTTTAGTGCAATCACATCATCTGCAGGAACAACAATCGGGCGGTTGGACAAGGAATGCGGACAAACAGGCACCACCGAAATGGCATTGACAGATGGATGCACAATCGGCCCACCCGATGACAAGGCATAAGCAGTAGAACCAGCAGGAGTTGCCAGGATAAGGCCATCTCCGCGCATACGGAATACAAACTGACCCTGCACGGTCATTTCAAAACCAATCATGCGCGGCACAGCACTACGCTCCAGCACCACATCGTTCATGGCATGTCCTTCGGCCACTTTCTGGCCATCACGCCAAATTTCAACATTTAATGAGAAATGCTGCGTTGTTTCCAAATTTCCCACCAGAATCTGTTCAACAATTTCAAACATACTTCCAACTGGCGTATCGGTGAGAAACCCAACTCGACCGAGATTAATACCAAGCATCGGTGTATCCGAGCCAATAAAATAGTGAGCGACATGCAGTAAAGTACCATCACCCCCCAGCACAATCATCAGATCAACCCCGTCGGGCATCTCGGCAACCGATAACAATGAGCAACCTGCAGGGCAACGGGTATCACCCGAAAGATTCTGATCCACGAATACAGCCAGGCCTTTCTCAATCAACCAGCCATGCAAATCGCACAGCAATGCCAAGGCACGGGCATCATTCGGCTTAACGCTTATACCAACACGCTTCACTTCCCTTTTCCCCACTCTTTCGGTTGCCGATGGCACTGGAAGCATTGTCCGCCTTTAATATGCTCTTTCGGCTGCGGAGAAACGCCATCACTGCCATGGCAGACCATACATGAATCTCTACTGGTTACAGTACGATGCGTTTCATCATTTGGAACCGGTTTGGTTTTGCGCTCGCTTGAACCCAGCACCAGTATCAATACAACGGCAGCAACAATACCCAGGAATAATAAATCCCTCTTGCCCGGCGACCATTTCAGTTTCTGCTGCTCAGTCATCTTACCTCCTAACAAATGAACCACTCTGGCTGATTCGCCATTGGTATTCCATATCAGGAACAACTGCAAGCAGGAAAACACAACCGCAAAACCTTTGCCTGCAAATTAGCATGAACTGGCCACATAAAAACAGATGTTTGGATACAATCCTACATTGGTGTTTATTTGTGAAACCTTTGAGCCACTTGCAAAAGTCGTGAACAGCGATTTACTTCTCCACTCCGGCGCACTACGAACTGGAATTTCGGAGAATGGAACCACCATGCGCCTCATTCCATTCCAAACTGCACTCGAAGTGAGATTGAAACTCATCCACTCAGTCTTTTGCAAGTGGCTCCTTTGACTGTGCATTTTATTTTTTAGTGCCTGCTGCTAGCTTGCCGGCCATCTCAATCATCTCCCCTATCGAATTTGAAACCAAGAGGACAGTAACATGAACGTTGATCAGCATTTGAAAGTTGCACAATGGCATATCGAACAAGCTCGTATGCATGCAACCAGCCAGCATAGCTGCGGTTGCCCGGTAAACGAGCACTACCAGAAAATCATCACCGCGATCGAATCCGGTTCAGTGGAAGAAGAACTGCTCTGCTCTACCGAATGAAGGCTGGTAGAATATAAAAAATTTATCCCTGCAACCAGTAGTCTGAAAAAAACCACAATTTGCATACCGATTACCCGAGTGTTATAATCAAGTATTATTCCACCCAAATTAAAATGAGGTTGAGCGAAGCACCTCGAAGGAGATAAAAAATCATGAAAATCTTTACAGATCATAAACTCGCACTCATTACCGGCTTTGTGCTGGCTGCAGTGTTTATCGGCATTGGAGCCTCAAACGGTAACATGCCAACCGTGCCCGAACTGGCTCGCTGGGGTCACTTTCTGGCTGGTATCACCTGGATCGGCCTGCTGTATTACCTGAATTTCTGTCAGGTTCCATCAATGGGTGGTTTATCGGCAGATACCAAGGCTGATCTGTTCAAAGATAGCAGCGTTGTTCGCCGTGTGATGTGGTGGTTTCGTTGGGGTGCCATGTTGACACTGATTTTCGGCATCGTGCTGTATATGGATCTGCAGAATGCTGGCGCTGCCGGCTGGGATATCCGTATCGGAGGCCTGTTTGGCATCATCATGTGGTTCAATGTCTGGTTCATCATCTGGCCAGCACAGAAGAAGATTCTGGGTATTACCGAAGCCACAGCTGATGAAAAAGCAGCTCTTGGCAAGCGTGCACTGATTGCATCACGCACGAACACCATCCTGTCTATTCCAATGCTGTTGCTGATGGCTTCATCCGCACACTTCCGGCTTTTCGGATAAAAGGCCTGATTTTTTCGGCATAGCCTGAATAGCCGCCATTAAAGAGCCCCTGCGAAAGCAGAGGCTCTTTTTTATTCACAGGAGCCACTTGCAAAAGTCTGAGTGGATGAGTTGCAATCCCACTTCGAGTGCAGTTTGGAATGGAATGAGAATGGTGGTTCCATTCTCTGAAATTCCAGTTCGATAATGCGCCGAAGTGGGGAAATAAATCGCCATTCACGACTTTTGCAAGTGGCTCACAGGGCAACAACTTTTTAGCGGTTACAGAACCTCAACTGCCTTGGCCGCCAATCTGGATCGCTCGCTGGCTTTCAGCGCAATGTGGCCACCATGCTCCCAACCAGCGAAGGCGGATACAGCCTGTGTCAGTCCATTGGTGTGAGCTGTCAAATAAGGCGTATCAATCTGACCGTTGTTGCCAAGTATGATCAACTTTGAATCCTCACCCATACGGGTGACCAGCGTTTTCATCTGGTGCGGCGTCAAATTCTGGGCCTCATCCACGAGAAGCCATGTTTTGGTGAAGGTACGTCCGCGTGCATAAGAAAGCGCTGCAATCTCGATGCGATGTTGGCCGAGGATATCGGAAATGTTTTGCGCTTCATCGCCCAGCAGGATAGACAGATTATCTGTAATCGCTCCCATCCATGGCTCCAGCTTTTCACGCTCGGTACCGGGCAGAAAACCAATATCCTGCCCCATCGGGACAGTGGCGCGGGTAACCAGAATCTTTTCATATAAACCCATATCCAGCGTCTGATGCAAGCCAGCAGCCAGAGCCAGGAGCGTTTTACCGGAACCCGCTTTGCCCATCATGGCGACCAGATCCAGATCGGCATCCATCAGCAGATTCATAGCCATATTCTGTTCCAGGTTACGTGCCTGAATGCCCCACACTGCATGACGCCCGTTACGGTAAGAGGTGATATCCTGCAAATGCACCCGGCGCTGCTCATCAAGCGATGTGCAGCGCATGGCCACTTCCCGCTCACCGGGCAAGACGACAAATGAATTCATGAAAGGCAAATCCGTTTCTTCCGGCCAACTCACTACAAAATGATTGCCATGGTCATGCTCCAGCACTTCCATATCGGTTGCCATGGTTTCCCATGTACCATGATCCAAACGCAGCTTGCCGCTGGGTAAAACCGACAAATCGCTAACCACGCGATCCGAACGATAATCCTCCGTTTTCAGGCCCAGTGCCCGTGCCTTGATGCGCAGATTAATATCTTTGGAAACCAGGATGACATGACGGTCAGGGTGTTCCTGCTGCACCGACAATGACACGGCAATAATACGATTGTCGCCACTGCCCTTGGCCAGAGAATCAGGCAGGATATCCAGCGAACGATGATTCAGTTCAAAAAACAGCCTGCCACCGCCGGGCAAAGGGCAACCTTCGGATAAATCATCGCAACCCATACTCAGTTCATCTAGCTGCCTTGATGCCTCGCGCACATTGCGCGCCAGCTCATCAAAGCCTTTTTTAACCTTGTCCATTTCCTCCAGTACGACGATGGGCAAGATCACATCATGCTCGTCAAAGCGCTGCAGTGAACTGGGATCGTGAATAATGACATTGGTATCCAGAATATAAATCTTACGCTGTTGTTCGTCGCTCAAGGTGCTCTCCAGAAGGTGGAATATCTAATTCCAAGATTCGGCATTGGCGAACCCTGGGATTAAGGCTTGTAGCTATACATGCGTTTGACAGTCCATATGATGACAGAAGCCCGTGATTTGTCATGTCTTCAGTTGCTCCTTCATGACATCAGCAATGATGCTTGACAGCCCGCAATCGCTCGGCATTATTCGCCCCGTTCTGCGGGTATAGCTCAGTTGGTAGAGCGCGACCTTGCCAAGGTCGAGGTCACCGGTTCGAGCCCGGTTACCCGCTCCAGATTAAAAGGGGTCCCCGTGACCCCTTTTATTTTCTGCATTGGTTGTTAACGGCAGGGTGGCTCAGTGGTACGGCGGAGGATTGCAAATCCTTTATTCGCGAGTTCGAGTCTCGCCCCGGCCTCCAACCGTGCATTAATCTGCTAACCTGTAATTTTTCTCAGGTTTATATTCCAGCGGCATCCTTTATTGTTTGTGATCAAAATGTCCCATACGTAAATGTAACCACCAAACAGGAGGCAACACCATGCAACAAATCAAGATAATCATTTTGGCCGCTTCACTTGCCATGGCTGGTTCGGCATACGCACATGAAGGCCATGAACATGGCGTATCATTCGAAACACCAACAGACGGTTCCACAGTCAGTCAGACATTCAAAGTTGAGATGAAAGTTGGAGGCATGAAAGTGCGCAAGGCCGGTGACATCATTGAAGGCACGGGCCATTTTCACATTATTATTGACGGCGCTTGTATCAATGAAGGCGATGCTGTCGCCAAAGACGCCACTCATATCCATTTCGGCAAAGGTCAGGATAAAACGCAGCTTGCTCTGAAGCCCGGCGCTCATTCCCTGTCACTACAATTTGCTGACGGACGTCATCAGTCCTACGGTACGGCATGGTGTAAAACCATTCACCTGACCGTAAAATAAATCAGATAAAGCGAAGCAGCTTCTAATTGAAGCTGCCTCGCTTTACATTTATCGTATCAGTCGAAAGCATCCTTATCGATGAGCCATTCGCTGCCTTCCACTCTGGCAACAGGCAAACGCTCGCCACTGCGAATGCGCGCCATGACTTCAGTTTTTCCCTTCCCTGCCACCATAATCAGACAACGATGCGCTGCATTGAATACGGAATATCCCATGCTGACGCGCTTAGATGGTGCTTTGGGAGAGTTGTAGACAGGAATCGCCAGACGGCGATCATCCAGCCCCGGATTGCCGGGGAACAGGCTGGCGGTATGCCCATCCTCGCCGATACCCAGCAAGATTAAATCCATGCACGGCGCTTCGGCCAATAAAGCTGAATATTGATCTGCTGCTATCTCAGGCCCCAATTCTGCGGCCATTCGATGAATCTGCGATGCTGGAATCGGCACATGATTCAGCAGCGCCTGATCAGCCATCAGATCATTGCGTTCGGCATCTCCAACGGGCAAACAGCGCTCATCGCCAAACCAGACATGCACCTTTGACCAATCCATATCCGCATCACGCAACAGTTCATAACAGCGTTTCGGGGTTGTACCACCCGCCAGCGCCCAGTGAAAAACACCGCGCGAAACAATCGCCACCTTAGCCGCTTCAAGCACGGCTGTGGCGGCGAACTGCGCAACGGCTTCTGAATCAGCGCATGGATGGATGATCATTCCATCACGATCCGAATCAATCATCGGCAGGCTTAATCGCATGACCGCCGAAACCGGCGCGCTGGGCATTTACAATCTTGCCCGCAAATGCATCTGTCTGACGACTGCGGAAACGCATCTGCAAGGCCAGCGTCATCACCGGCGTCGGGATGCCCAGATCAATGGCTTCATTGGCCGTCCAGCGTCCTTCGCCGGAATCATCCATCCAGTCGGACAGCGATGAGAGATCACCATCGGCTTCCAGCGCATCACCGGTCAAATCCAGCAACCAGGACGACACCACCGAGCCATGCTGCCAGACACGCGAAATCTGGTGCATATCCAGATCGAATTCTTCTTTGGCCTTCATCAGTTCAAAGCCCTCGGCAAAGGCTTGCATCATGCCGTATTCCATGCCGTTATGAACCATTTTTACGAAGTGGCCGGAACCGACCGGGCCCATATGTCCCCAACCCTTGCCATCGTTCGAGGCCAGCGTAGTCAGCGCCGGTGCAATTAGATCAATGGCTGATTTTTCACCACCGATCATCAACGAATATCCATTCTGCAATCCCCATACACCGCCAGACGTACCGCAATCGGCAAACAGCACGTCTTTTTCTTTCAGTTCTGCGCCGCGCCGTTGACCCTCTTTATAATTGGAATTGCCGCCATCGATGATTAAATCACCCTGACCAACACCAGCTTCCAGCAGACCGGCAATCGTGCCATCGACAAACTGATGCGGCACCATTACCCATATCACACGCGGACTCGGCAGTTTTGCCATCATATCGGCCAAATCAGCCGCTGCCGTAACGCTCTCATACGCTTCAGCCAGTGCCTTTCCCGGTGCCGCATCCACATCATACGCCACCAC